>NZ_DATCTU010000058.1 GCF_036567765.1 Pseudobacteroides sp. | reverse complement strand
TATGGGAGGCCCAGGATGAATAAACTTTTAAAAGGCTACCTTTCAGGTTTTGTTTCTGCTGCAATTGTCACTACAGTAGTTTTTTCTGCACCAATTCAAAAGGAACTAAAGGTTGTATATAATAATATCAAAATTTATGTGGATGGCATTATGATTGAGCCTAAAGACGTAAAGGGCAATGAAGTGGAGCCTTTTATAAGTAATGGGACCACATATCTGCCAATTAGAGCTGTTTCTCAAGCTCTAGGGAAAAAAGTCGAATGGGATGATGCTTCAAAGTCGGTTTATATTGGGGAACGGATTAATAAAGACAATAAGGATACAAACGAGACATCAAAAACTCCCCAAATCGAGGGGATTAAAATGTTTCCTCCTGATAATTTCTGGAATACTCCCATAGATAAAATGCCTGTCCATCCTAAGTCAGAGGAATATATAAGTACTATAGGCAAGAGCAAGACTCTTCATCCCGATTTTGGCACCTTCTGGGAAGGGAAGCCCATAGGAATACCATACAATATAGTACCTGAGAATCAACCTATGGTAAGTGTGAAGTTTGATTATGATGAAGAAAGCGATCCGGGGCCATATCCGATACCTTCCAATCCGTTGATTGAAGCAGGAAGCGATAGACACATGCTGATTTTAAGACAGGGGTCCAACATTCTTTATGAGTTGTTCGATGCCAGAAAGGGAAGCAATGGCAGTTGGAGTGCGGGAAGCGGAGCAATTTGGCATCTTGACAAAAATGAAGTAAGAAAAAAGAACTGGACAAGTGCGGATGCGGCAGGTCTTGCCATACTTCCTGGCCTTGTCAGGTGGGATGAGGTCTATAAAAACAAGCAAATCAACCATGCATTGAGGATAACAGTCAGCAAGATTCAAAAGGCCTATATTTCTCCTGCAAGCCACTCGGGCGGCAGGTATACTGAGACCAACTATCCTCCTATGGGACTTCGGCTAAGACTTAAAAAGGATTTTAACATTTCAGGGTATGATCAGCATATACAGGTGATTTTAAAGGCGTTTAAAACCTATGGCGTTGTTATTGCGGATGTTGGAAGCGATATGTATGTATCCGGAGTTCATGACACCAGGTGGGATGATGATGTCTTGCGGGCGTTAAAAAAGGTGACCGCATCAAGCTTTGAGGCAGTATATACGGGAGATGCAGTACCTTACGGACAAGACTAATTTGGCTCGACTTTTAGTATGTAAATCGGAGTCCCCGGAATAAATACATGGACTGAATCAGAACACCATTTATATTATGCTTTATGACAAAATCAGCAAGTCGGTCTCCAACACCCTTTGTGTGGCATTCAGCACCTACAATAAACAATCCGCGGACACTTAAGCCGTGGCTTTGGATGTTCTTATAAAATATGTAGGTCAATAATTATTTATTATGTAAAATTTCAATTTTTTTCACTAAATTTTCAATTATTTTCAAGCCTCAGTATACGAAACTCTTATATAATACTTCTTGTACAAAGTAAAATATACAGTTGTTAAAAAGAGAGGAGAATTTTAACATGAAGCCATCAAGAAGTAAAGTATGTTCTGTATTGTTGTCTATGGGTATAATTGCCAGTAGTATTGTAGTGCCAGCTTATGCAGCTGAGAGTAAGGAGTTTATCCCTAAAGTCGCAGCAACTGACAGTTACGAAAGCCCATCATTTATGATAGGTGAGCTGAGTGAAAAGTCAAGCGAATCTCATGAAAAAATCGTTGAAAAAAACTACAGCAAGAAGCTGCAAGGTTCAGGTAAATATAAGGAGAAAAAATTCAAGCAAAATAAGAAGTTTAAAAACTCCATGGGAAGGACAGTAATCTCAACAATTCAAACCTTTAATGGATTTCCTGTATTTGGCACAGATCAAAATTTTCATATCAATGACGAAGGTGTGATTGAGTGTGTAGCCGGAAGCAATGTTGATGATTTGGAGAAAAAAGTAAAATCTACTGAATTTACTGCTAAATACTCGCAAAAAGATGTGTTAAATGTAATAGAAAACCACCTTGGATTTGCACCAAAGTATGAAATAGAACCAAAGCCTGAAATCATTCTTTATCCTATTAATGGTGAATATCTGTACACATACCAAGTAAAAGTGAAATCTATTGCTCCATATTATAAAGATTGCACTTACTATGTTGATGCAAATAACTTATCTCTTTTAAAAGTGGACAATCATATTGCTAATGCTGAGCAGCCAGCTTCCGGCTCCGGTGTTGGTCAGTCCGGTGACGACAAGAGTTTGAAGATGGTAAGGAATGATGACGGGAGCTATTCTTTAAAAAATACATATGAAAAGCTTGGAACATATAATGCAGCCAAAAATGCTTTTAATAATGTTAATCTGGAAGGCTTGTTTAGTGAGCCTGACAACTACTTTAACTCGGGCACGGACCAAAACTGTCAACAGGATGCGGTTGATGCACATTATACTGTGACAAATACCAGAAAGTTTTTTAGCAATGCACCCTTCTTCAGAAAAGGTAATGATGATTTAAATTCAGATATTACTGTTTGTGTTGTGAAAAATAGTACCGAGGTAAATGCATATGGCGGAACGAATTATATAGAATTCCATCCGGGACATGGATCAGCAGGTAAAAGTACATCCTTTGCACAAGATGTAGCAGCACATGAATTTACTCACGGAATGCTTTTTTCTGAAGGGTTAAGCTACAACTATAACAGTGAAAATGGTGCATTACATGAAGGTTTGTCAGATGTATTCGGTATTTTGGCAGAATATTTCGTCCCAAGTGAAGGACCATTCGATTGGTATTTGGGCGAAGATACAGGAACTACTTTTAGAGACTGTGCCAACCCAGGAATTGATGATTATAATGACTATACTGCTCAAAGCCCTGGAGCACACGCTGGCGGAGGAGTTGTGACAAAAGCCGCAAACCTAATGGCTGTAGGCGGAACTCATAATAACATTTCTGTAATTGCACTGGGCTATGGCAAACTTGCACGTATTTTCTACAATGCAATAAATGACGGATATTTAACCTCCAACATGACATATACACAGTTTGCAAATTATATAGTTCAAGCTGCCAATTTGTTATACGGAGGTAACAGCCAGGCCTATCAGAGCACCAAAGATGCATTTACTGCAGTAGGTTTGCTTCAGGCACCACCTACAAGCTTCAGGCTGATGTATGTCAATGGTATGCAAGTTCAGCTTGCATGGAGCGGAACATCAGGAGCAAGATATGGTGTTTATAGAAAAAGTGCAGGAACAAATAATGAGCCTGCATTGATTGCTACAACAACAAGTTCAACAGGATTACTAGTAGATACATTATCAGGAAGCTGTGATTTCTATGTAGCTTATATCGATCAGTCAGGAAACAGGATTTCTACATTCAGCAACGCTGTTAATGTTGAAAAACTAACCAAGAGTGCACCAACAAACTTTGCTATGTCATTTAAAAGTGGATTGAGCGTTCAGTTCAGTTGGAACGGTACAACAGGGGATAAGTTTGCCATATATAGAAAGGTTAGCGGCACAAGCGATGAGTTTGTGAAGGTTGGTGAAACTACAAGCAAGGTGATGTCTGTTGATACATTGATAGGCAAGTGTGATTTTAAAGTAGCAGTAGTTGATTCAAATGGAACAAGACTTTCTCCATTCAGTAATGTAGTAGCAGTTCAAACTTATGGAAATCCACCGCAAAACTTTAAAATTAGAAGCCAAGGAGGCATGTCGGTTACATTTGAATGGGATGGGGAAAACACTGCCAATAGATATGCTTTATACAGAGTATTAACAGGATCAATTAATGAGCCTGAAAAGGTATCAGAAACAAGGAATACAGCAATAGTAACAGCCACAACATCAGGAACATATGACTACTTTGTTGCTGTTGTGGATCTTGAAGGAAACAGAACGTCATTGTTCAGTAATGTAGTTATGATAAGCAAATAAGTCTTCTTGCTTCCAGTATAAAAAAGCTGGCGGGATTAAAGTCCTGTCAGCTTTTTTCATATTGTTATTTTGTTCTTACAGTACTTTTTGCAGGAATGATTTTGTTCTCTCATGCTTTGGGTCGGTAAAAATTTGCTCTGGTGTACCTTCCTCCAAGATTTCACCCCTGTCCATAAACAGGACTCTGCTGGCTACTTCCTTTGCAAATCCCATCTCGTGGGTTACTACCAGCATTGTCATTCCGTCTTTTGCAAGTTCTTTCATTACCTCTAGTACCTCACCGACCAGCTCAGGGTCTAATGCAGAAGTGGGCTCATCAAACAGCATTATTTTAGGTTTCATTGCAAGTGCCCTTGCAATGGCAACCCTCTGCTGCTGACCGCCTGAGAGCCTGGATGGAAATTCATCCTTTTTATCCTCAAGACCTACCTTCTTAAGCAGCATTAATCCGTAGTCCGTAGCTTCCTTTACGGAAAGCTTTTTAACTGTAATCGGTGCCTCAATAACATTTTGAAGAACAGTCATGTGAGGAAAGAGATTGAATCTCTGAAAAACCATTCCCAGCGTGGTACATATTTCAGAAACTTTCTTGTGGGAAATCTTTAGTTGATCTTTCCCCGATACCCTTTGGTCTATTAATTCGTCCTCAATATAAACACTGCCAGAGGTAATACGCTCTAGGTGATTGAGGCATCTTAGCATGGTGCTTTTGCCTGAGCCGCTAGGGCCAATGATGCATACAACCTCACCCTTTGAAACCTCAAAGTTTATATTTTTCAACACCTCGAGGGTGCCGAAGGATTTAGCTACTTTTTCCATTTTTACCATCATGCTAATCACCCCACTATTCATATACCGAATACTTTTTCTCAAGCTTTTCAAATATTAATGTAAAGAATGTTGTCATTGTCAGGTACAATATAGCTGCCGGAATGTATATGGCAGCGTTTGACTCCCTTGTAGAGATCTGGTTGGTTACTTTCATAAGCTCTGTCATGGCGATCATCGCAACAAGAGAAGAATCCTTTAATAGTGCAATGAGCTCATTTCCGACAGGAGAAATAAGTCTTCTGTAGGATTGAGGGACGATAACTCTTCTCATTGCCTGTCCGTAGCTCATACCCAAAGCCTTGGCTGCTTCCATCTGGCCTTTATCGATTGACTGTATTGCAGCTCTGATTATCTCTGCAAGATAAGCTGCCGAGTTTAAGGCAAGTGCTAAAAGTGCAGGGATCCATTGGCCCGGAAGCGTAAATGCCGTATGAATATTAGGGAGGGCATAGTATATGAAAAACAGTTGCATTAATAAAGGGGTACCTCTAAAAAGCCATATGTAAAACCAGCAAATTCGATCTATCAATTTGCTTTTTGACAACCTGCCAAGTGCCAAGAACAGCCCTAGAATGGAGCCGAAAAAGACAGATACAATAGTCAAAAGCATAGTGTTACCAGCACCTTCCAGAAGTGCCGGCATATATCCGATAAGTTTATCCAAGTCCAAAATTAACAACTCCCCGAAAATTGTTTTATCATTCTAAAATGCGTTGAACAGCAAAGTAAATATAATCTGTTCAACGCATTTTATAGATACCGACCTATAAAATTATATAAAAGTTCGGTATCTATAAATATAAATTACTGTAGATTTTTAGTTACATCTTCTCCAAACCATTTTTCAGAAATTTTCTTCATTGTTCCGTCAGCTTGCATTTCATCAAGAATTGTATTTGCTTTGTCTCTTAATTCGGCATCTTTCTTTTTGAAGCATAAAGCCATTGGCTCAGCATCGACACTTTCCCAGGCAAGATTATACTTATCCTTGTTATTTGCGATATAGTATTTGGCAACTACAATATCAACCATTACAGCATCCAGCCTTCCTGCGTCTAAATCCATAAATGGCTGTGTTACAAGGGGATATGTCGACATATCGTTTTCGTTAATTTTATTTTTACTAACAAGATCCCTTAGAAAATCTTCAGAAGTAGTTCCTGCTTGTAAGCCTACTTTCTTACCTTTGAGGTCATCAGGAGACTTTATGTCCGAAGTTGATTTTTTGGTCACGATAACCTGCTTGTTCGCTATGTATGGCTTTGTAAGTGAGTGCTCTTTCTGTCTTTCTTCATTGATGCTGACAGAAGAAATAATTACATCAAACTTGTTGATCTCAAGTGCCTGGAAGATACCTGTCCAATCGTTTGAAATAAACTGTACATCTGACTTGCCAAGCCTTTTAGCCAATTCTTTTGCAACATCAACATCAAAACCGATTGTTGTTTTTCCGTCGGAATCCTTAAATTCCATAGGAGGATAGCTATCATCAACACCAACTAGTAGAACATCGCTTTTAGCATCTGTATCAGAGTTTTGAGAGCTTTCCGTATTGTTTCCGCAAGCACTTAATGTTAGAAGTAAAATGATAGCTAAAGATGCGGCAAGAAGCAAATTACCTTTTTTAAATCTCAACATATTGAGACCTCCTCATGAACTTTTATTGCTTTATTGTTAACATAAAACATAATGAAAATATTATGTAAATAATAAGGGATTTGATGTTTAGGAATTAAGTTTCTTAAATATGTTATCTTTAATTTTATTTGGTAAATGGATTGAATTGGCACCTTCGTTGATAAGAGCCTGTCTGATATACTCGATTTCTGCCTCGGTGAGTAGTATTGAACGTCCTCGGTTATCCGTCTTAATGTGCTTCAAAATTTCATTTATAGTTTTTTTTGCATTTTCAATGTCGTCAAAAAAGAAGACTTCATGCTCCACGTCATAAATGCCGTTATTAGTTTTATAAATGGCAGTTAGATCCGGTATATTGATTCCAGTACGCTTTGAAATGTCAGTTAATTTGTAAAGTCCCATGTAGTCTACATAATAATTGTGCTTTCTTAGACTGGAGGCTCTGACTAAAAAACTTTCTCCACTTATCATATTTTTTCTCCCGGAAATTATTTGATGTCTACGACATATTAATTATAACAGCATTAATATTTTGGTACAATAAGCCTGCCGCTATTCTTTTGTTTATCATTGGGGATGTATTTTCCCAAGTTTAATAGAAATATATCAGCATTGATTTTATTTGTTATAAGACCCAAACATGATATTATGTTAACTTATTAATTTCTATAGTAGATTGTATTATTAACTTATGATATATTAAAAAAGCGGTTAATCTATTATAGATTATATGGTAATTTTTAATTTCAAGCTTGGGGAAATACTTATGGATAAATATAAATTCAGGTCTAATTTACTCCTTCTGCTCACAGCTGCAATCTGGGGATTTGCATTTGTTGCACAGAGGGTAGGGATAAAATACATAGGGACGTTTACATTCAATGGGACAAGGTTTGCTCTGGGAGCACTTTCACTCATACCCCTCATATTATTTTTTAATTATAAATCAAGGGTTGGAAAAGCTAAAGTTATTGAGCAGCAGAAAAATAGGAAAGAACTGTACATGGCAGGCCTGCTTTCCGGATTATGCCTATTTATTGCAGCAAGCCTGCAGCAGATCGGATTAATAGAAACCACTGCCGGCAAAGCTGCCTTTATAACAGGATTGTATATAGTTCTTGTACCTATACTCGGAATATTTTTGAGACAGAAAGTCGGAGTTTTCACATGGATTGGGGCGGTAACAGCAGTTGTAGGGCTGTATTTTCTTTCAATTAATGAATACTTTTCCATATCCAAGGGAGACTTGTTTGAGCTTGTGGGTGCTTTTTTCTGGGCAATTCACATTTTACTTATAGACCGTTTTTCACGCAAGGTTGATGCCTTGAAATTGTCATGTATGCAATTCTTTGTTTGTTCGGCATTAAGCATGATAACAGCCTTGGCGGTTGAGAATATAACACTCTATGGAATCTGCCAGGCCGGTATGCCTATTCTTTACGGCGGAGTTTTATCTGTTGGTGTTGCATATACACTTCAGGTTTTTGGGCAAAAAAATGCAAGCCCATCCCATGCGGCTTTGATCCTAAGCTTGGAGACTGTATTTGCAGCATTGGGGGGATACTTATTGTTGAATGAGAGATTAAACACAATGGGAATTATTGGGTGCATTCTGATGTTTTCAGGAATGGTTATTTCTCAATCGCATAGTTTTTTTCGAAAGGATAATTAAGATTATTGCAACTTAAATTAACAAAATATTGCCAAATGTATAATTGGAAAGTACTGCGACTGTAAGGGGTAAGAGCACCAAAATAACTATAAAACTGATTATTTATATAAGCCGTTTATTGTGGGGAGGAGGCTATCTCACCCAAAATAATTATTTATATTATGTTAATCTCAAAACTGGCTAAATTACAAAATAAAAAATACTCATTTATGATTATTTCGCATTTATATTATGTGATTATATAATATGAATGTATAAATTTGTAAGCATGCAGTCGGAAGGAAAACAAAAGCTAAGGATTTTTCAACTTTTAAAATCTCAAATTACGAAAGGAGAATTCCTGTGAATTATTTAAAGCCTTCAATAAAAAGTTTTTCCGAAGCAGAATTACAAAATGAGATAGTCGCATCAGCATCAGGCTTTTGGAGCGGAGGACCATCTGGCCAGGGAGGTTCCGCGACATATACATATTCAGATGGCGGTGGTACCAGTTATAGTGGGGGAGTTTCAGCATCCGGCGGCGAAGGCCATGTAACAGGTCAGGTATCTTCAGGAGATGTTAAAGCAGGCGTTGATTATAATGCTAATAAGAGTTCCTGGGATGCAACTGCAGAATACAAGTTTAACGACAGTGTAACCGGCAAAGCTGGTGTAAACAGCGACGGTGTTGCTAATGTGGGTGCAGAGTATAAAGTCAATGAAAATATTTCGCTTAACGGAAATGTAAACAGCCAGGGAGATTACAGTGTTGGAGTGAAATACAGCGTAAAGTTCTAAAACTATAAATAACTGCATGCTTACTATTTTAAAATGCAGCAACTAATCACTTTAATGTTTGGATTTGCGACAAATGTAGTAGATTTATCATTTTAATCTATTAGGAGGCTGAGTTTCATGAATAGAATCTTTGACTGCAATGTACTGACTGAGGGTCAAAAAGTGTATTCACAAGCATCTATTGAGATTGACAGGCTTCAGAACCTCTTTTGTTCAGAATCTAAGAGGTATCCATATAATCCTATGTGGCTGTATCCCTATTTGTTCTGTGATGCTTTTCCTTCAGTTGACAGCAAGTGTCTCAATATTCTTTGTACAGCCTCAGTTTTTCTACTAGAGCATATTCTTCACTATGACAACATGATTGACGGACAAGCTCTGCATGACTCAAAGGAAATACTTTATAAAAATTATTTGCTGCACATGTCTACAAGACTTTATTCACAACTTTTTGATTTCAAAAGCCCATTCTGGGACTATCATGAAAGGTATTTTAGTGAATACTTGCATGCAGTACATCTTGAGCAATTAAATCATAAGGATAAAATCAACCGCTACTCAGAGGAAGAATTCATTAAAATTTCAAAAGGCAAAGCTGCACTTTCAAAAGTAGTGATAGCAGCATTAGGATGTCTGGACAACAATAGCATTGCAATGGAAAGGCTTAATATCTCACAGGATTATTTCTCGCAGGGATACCAGTACTATGATGATTTGAAGGATATCAACCAGGATTTGAAAAACAAGATATACTCATGGGTCATTACTGAGGTTTTACTAAAGAGCGGCAAAGACTGTCTGGAGGAAAGGCAATTAAGGAACCTGGTGGCATTGTATGGGTATGATGAATACATGCTCAAAAAATCAATTGAGATGTTTGATAAAGCCCTGGCGTTTACTTGCGAAGAAAATGCATGGATACGGTATATACGGATTACCAAAAAGACATCGGAAGAGCTATTGGAAAAAATCTGCTCCATCAAAACCCAGAGCGACTTAGGGAGGGATTATGCCTGTCAATAACAACAAGATTGATATGATTGCAATATTGAAGGCAAGAAAGAATCTCAATAGGGGAACATGGATAACCACATGCGGCATCAGCATGAATCCTCTGATACCACAGGGATCAAAGGTATATATAAATCCGGTAGCATCTGGTATCAGGGTAGGCGATGTAGTGGTGTTTGGATTGGAAGGCAATTTGCTTATTCACAGGGTAGTCAGGCTTTATACCGAGAACTCATCAGTATATTACCAGACCAAGGGCGATAATGTATTTTATCTGGATCCTGTAATTAATGAATCAAATATTATGGGATGTGTTGAAAAAATTCATACTACACCAAGTGACGGAGCAATATTTGCATTACATAATGGGATACTGGCACGGGTAATCGCAGGGATATCCCTTTTTGAAGGAAAGATCCACAGGCTGTCATGCAGCGAAGTTTTATTTATAAGACCAATGCTTATCTGTATGAAGTATATACTTAAGTCTCTTATACTGATGTGCTCCTATTTAATGAAGATGAAGTCAGAAAGACACTGTACGAGGGGGATGACAAATGGAGTTTAACAGGCAAATAAGGATAATAAAAAGCAGTGATGCTGAAGAATACGCTTTAGATGACGGAAGCCTGGTGGTATATAAGGCTTCTACCGAATTCACCCATGTATTTAATGAAACGGCCGCCTTTTTATGGAAAGAATGTGATATGAAATGTTTTAACGATATAGTTGAACTCTTTATTTCCAATCTTTCCAGTGGTTGTGATGGTACAAATCACGAGGTTCTCAGAGAAGAAATTATTAAAGACTGTGAAGAGCTGTTTGTTGATATGATGAATAAGGAACTGGTTATGTTTGATGCATAGCAGCCTTTTTGTTGTGCCTGTATTTACTATACTGTGAGGACGGGGATATTAATAATGGGATTTTACTCTGAAAAATATATAACCCACAGAAATATTGGATGGGCAATCTGTATAAAAAATTATGTAGAAGAGCTGGATGATCATATTGACTTTATGTTTAAGATGTTTGAGATTTCGGACAAGCTTGAAAATAATCTACGCTTGCCGGGAGCATTTATAATAAAAAATGAAAGTGATATGATATATAGACTGTCATATGATGATAGTGAAATTTCCAGTTCAAATGGTCTAAGCGGGATATTAGGGGAGTTGTACGAAGTTGCTTTTTTGCCTGTATTTCTAGAAAACTCATACTGGTGGTATCTGCATGGGGGTGCAGTTAGCTATAACGGAAAGGCAATTATAATTTCAGGCACTACACATGCCGGTAAAACTACAATGATTTCAACTCTCTGTACAAAAGGGGGCAGTTATCTTACCGACGATATTGTACCGATAAATGTTGAAACCCTCAAGGTATCGCCATTTCCTCATCCGGTTGCCTCAAGGAATATAGGTCATATGGAAGGGGAAGTGCTTTCCCGGCATTTTAGTATTTCAGCGGTTAAGATGCTTGGAAAAAACAAGCATCATCCTGGAGGGGACGAAAAATTTATTTTAAACCCTAAACGTTTTGAAGACATAGAAGGCTTAATACCTGCAAAAGCAGTTGTGCTTTTAAAGAGGATGGAAGGTTATGACGGAGTATGCATTAAAAAGCTGTCTTCAGGGGAGGCATTTATAAAGCTCCTTCTAAATTCAAGGCATCCACAGAACATGGCAAAGAACAGAAAAGTTGCAGCCAGGCTTTCAAATAAGGTCCAGGTATACGAGATTGAGTACAGTGAAAGTATTGATGCTGCTTCTCATATACTAGAATTTCTTTTTGGTGGTGAAGAAAACAATGAACAGAAGTAAGGTGTTTTCAGATACAGTTGCGTTTATGAAAGCTGCCAATTCCGGAGGGTTGGGAAGCTTAAGAATGCTGCTGTTTATATACCTTATATCAATGGTTTCATCATCTTTGATTCTTGTCCAAATAAACAGCATTCGCAGTCTGATAAACGGTGCATCTCTAAAAGACATGCCTATGATAGCAAGTGCTCTGTTTATGATTGTTGCCATCAACATAATCCTTGTTCCCTTTTTGAATATTATAAATGAATACATGTCTTCAAGGCTTATTGTCAGAATGAATGAAGAAATTCAAGCTTTGGCAATGGGAAAGCTAATGAAATGTAAAATGGAAAACATTAAGAAGTACCATAGTAACGATCTGCTTTCGATATTATACACATCAGCATCAAAATCCTTGTCAGGGATAGTAACGGTAATAAAGAATTTGCTGTCAGCGGTATGCTCATCTGCAGTTGTTATTGGGTATCTTTTTTATAAAGGTCCGTCCTTGTTTTTTGGAGTAATGGCTATTACCGCACTGCTCTCCATTGCTCTTATTCCGCTGCTTTCAAAATATAAAAAGTGTTATTCGGAAGAAGAGAAAGCACGGCTTAAGGTTGAATCCTTTATACAGGACTCAATTTCAGGTGCTGAAATTATAAGAGCCTATTCAATTAAAAAAATGTTTTCAGAATTATTTTTGCAAGGTTATGGTGCTCTACTAAAAAAATCCAAGGCAGTGGGCATTATAAATTCTGCAATAACCAATGTGAAGTTTGTTATCGGGCTGGCGGGTGCACTGTTTATATTTTCATACGGATGGGTTTTGGTGGTCAATGGAAAAATGGACGTTGGTGCTCTACTGGCATTTGTTATAGGCTTCTGGATATGTGTTGAACCTATTGCTAGAATTTCCATACTATGGTCGGAGTATTTACAAGCGGCTTTCCATATGGGAAAGGTGTCCGAAATATTAAGCTTCAGGGACGAGTGGGAAAACAATATAGAAATTGAGAAGGGTGGGGAAGCTTCGGCTTTAGAAGGTGGAAATATACAAATAAGCTTTGACAAAGTGTGTTTCAAGTATGATAAGGATGAAATTCTTAAGGATATAAGCTTTGAAGTGCATGACAATACAATAGTAGCAATTGCAGGACCAAGCGGGTCAGGAAAGACTACTTTGCTAAATTTGATGTTGGGTTTTGAAAAACCGCATAAAGGTCAGATTGCCATAAACGGCAGACCAATGCTCCAATATGGCATTGATAGTTTAAGAAAATTGATTTCCTTTGTACCACAGGAGCCGGTAATTTTTAACACTACATTCTATAACAATATTCTTACAGGCAAACTTGGTGCCACACAGGAAGAAATAACTGAGGCTGCAAAGCTTTCAGGAATAAATGACTTTATTTGCAGCAGCAGGCACGGGTATTTTACACAGGTCAATGAAGGGGCATTAAACATATCGGGAGGAGAAAGGCAAAGAATTGCAATTGCAAGGGCACTAATAAGAAAACCCAGGATTTTGATACTTGACGAGCCTACATCTTCACTTGACATCTATAATGAATCGTTGGTTAATGAAATAATACGCAGTGCCAAAAGAACTGGAATTGTCTTTGTTGTTTCTCATAGAATGTCAACGATTAAGAATGCAGATATTATTCTCTTTTTAAATAAGGGAAGAGTGGAAGAAAGCGGAAGTCATAAAAGTTTAATGGCTAAAAGAGGAATGTACCATAAGTGGATAACAGACAATATTGAAAAATGCGAAGGTGAGCTGTATGCCTAAATTAATAAAAGCCAAAAAAGATTCCTCTGCCAAAAGGATAATAGCATTTTTTTTACCATATACAATTCTTATTGCTGCAGCTTTTATGCCTATGTGGATTTATTCGGCATACAATTTTTCGTTTGCAGTTTTTCAAAAAATAATAATAAACCTTATGGGGACTAAGGATATAGAAGCTCTAAAAAAGCTTCTTGGAGCAGTGTTGGCAATATCAATCGGAGCCATAGCCTTTCTTATATCCGGTGAATTTTTAAAAAGCCATATACAAAACCTGATTGTACGGGATATCAAGCTTTCCATGTTTGAAAAATTAAACAGTCTATCAATGAGTAAACTGAATCAGTTGGGTTCTTCGGATATTTTTTGCAGGATATCCTACTTTTCAGAATCCATCGTTAAAATAATATTAAAAGACTTTTATAGTATTATATACAACGTATTGGTATATTCTGTTGCATTCTTTTACTTGGCGTGTTCCAATGTGTTTATTGCACTGGCAGCAGCTTCTACAGGACCGGTGATATTTCTTGCCGGACATTTTTTCAAAAAGAAGCAGGATAAAATAATCGGGCAGCAAAACCAATTGGACCGCCAGGTGCGTGCATTATGCCATGAAGTTTTGACAGGTATGAAGGAAATAAGAGTTTTCGGAGTGCAGAAAATATTTTTGGATTCTTATACAGATGAAATAAAACTTAGGCAGAGCCTTACATTTAAGCTTCACATGCTATTTACCTTCCAAAGCCAGATTTCAAACATAATAAAGGGCGGACTAAATGTTGTGGTTTTGTATTTTATAAGTATTATGGCAATAGGTGGCAAAATAACCATAGGGGAGGTTGTTGCATTCAATTATCTTTTCGGTATTATGCATGGACCTGTTTTAGGGATTTCCAATTCCATTAATACCATGAGGGAAAATGTTAGAAATTCAAAGACGGTTTTTGACTTTATGGACATTGAAACTTTGCCAGATAACAAAAACGACAACAAACGGCCGGAGAAGAAAAGCGATATGGCTATCTCTCTAAGTAATGTTTCACTAACTATAGGGAGTAATGAATATAAAATATTTGATAAGCTTGATTTGAATATAAGGGAAGGTGAGAAAGTTGCGTTGGTTGGCCTCAGCGGTGGAGGAAAGAGCACTCTTTTAAAGCTTTTGTGCGGGTTGTATATTCCTGACAAAGGAGAAGCTGAGCTCTTCGGTAATTCCATCAAAAATACCGAAACAGCTCGAAAGTTGGTAGCGTACATCCCTCAAAACCCATATGTTTTTCCACAAACCATTGCTATGAACATAGGCGTTGGAAAAGAAGGCACTGGGATGGATGAAATCCGTGCTGCGGCTGCTCTATCAGGTGCTCATGGCTTTATTGCCGATAGGGAGAATGGATACGATACTGTTCTCAAAGAAAACGCAGCCAATCTCTCGGTTGGACAAAAGCAAAGAATTGCTATAGCAAGAGCTTTTCTCAAAAATTCTCCCATTATACTGGCAGATGAGCCTACGGCTTTTTTGGATAAGGATTCTGAAGAAGTCTTCTATAAGTCGATAAATATGCAAAAGGGTAAGACAATTGTTGTTGCAGCACATAAGCTATACACTATAAAAGGGTTTGACAGGATTCTGGTGCTGGAAAAAGGTAAAATAATTGAAGAAGGAAATCATGATGAGCTTATGGTACAAAACGGTGCATATAAGAAGATGTTTCTTATGCAAAGTAATGCTGGGGAAGAAGAAAAAGCGAAAAATGAGGAAAAATTGTTCACTGCATGAGGTATAGTGGTAAATGTTATTACTATTGTATCTGCAAAGTTATGTTGGTATAATATGTTAATATAACAAGAATAAATTTAATTTATATTAAAAGTGCTAATAAACTTATATTTTCATTTTTAATATAATCATATTGGGTAAAATAATGAACAATTTATCATTTTTTGCTACAGAAAAAATGGATATCTATAAGGGGATAGAAGGCAAGAGGCTGGCTTTTAAGCGATTTCTGTCGGAAATACAAAAGCTGGAGGAGCCTGCAGACGTGTATGTTACAACCGGCTCTAATCTTTTATGGCTCAGTGAAAGCAAAGAGTTCATTGAAAGCTCAAGAGATTACTTTATCGGGCTCCTTGACAAAGTAAAGGGGTTTTATATACTTCACAGCTTTGACAGAAGTGTTTCTACCCTTATTTATTTTAAAAATTACTGGATTCCTATATATTTAACGGGTAAAATCAGCGGATATGTTCTAAACGACTACTACCCAAACCAACCCAAATATACCATTTTTATTATTGATAACAGAATTTGTGTTTTTTCTCTGGAAACTGAAAGCATGGATGACAGCATAACTTTTTTTTCCGAAAGCTTGGATGTTATTACTTCAATGAAAAATATATTTCTATCCATGCAAAAGAATAGCGTTCCGCTGGGTGATGCTGCTGACAAATGCCCAAATCATTTTGTAACAGAGCTTTTCGAGGCAGGAAGAAAACCCGGAAGTTATTTTGCCTTTTTCAATGCTATGGCTGCTATAGGTATGCCGCCATCTATTTATAAAAATGTGTTGAAATCATTGGATTTGCCGTTGGCTGAGCAGAAAGAGAAGCTAAAGCTTTATTGCGATTGTTATGAGGAATTTATGGAAAACATAGTCAGGTTTCATCACAGCATCGTTATAAAATGTAATCCTGTATATGAGTTTTCCAACTTTGAAAAAATTAGATATAACGGCATTTACTTTTTTGAAAACCGCGATATATATGTTGACAAGGAACTTTACATCAAGCACCTGGAGAATCTATTGGAAATAAGTAAAGAAAGTAAGCTGAATATTATTTTTTTGGATCCGCAAAACTATATTAACAAATCACCCGGGTTTAACTATATTTTGAAAGAAAATGAGAAAGTGGTAGTGTTCGACAAAAAGCAGGGTACAGACACTTATCAATATTTTTCATCGGAGAGTAAAATCCTTACAAACAATTTCTTTTTGTATCATAATAACATAATTGGTTCAATACAGGGGGATAGCCTTGATCCGGAGAAAATATCAAGTGATATTATCAAGCAGTCACAGGCCTGTAGGAATTTTGACAGCGAGGATAAATTGAAGGTTCTTACCAACAGAGAAAAGGTCATTGTAAAAATGTTATATGAGGGGATTAAGATATACGACATTTCGATTGGAGAGCATATAAGCCAGAATACTGTTAAAACCCATATAAGAAATATTTACCGTAAATTGGGAATTAACTCTAAATATGAACTTATTAAACTTTTATCTGAAGCTCCTCAAAAATAATCGATTGAAAGAGGGGATAACCGATGAATCCGGCTTTAGATGATTTGAAGTATTTTTTAAGAAAAAATGCAGTAACAGACAGCATGCTTTTGAATGATATAAAAAGGTTGGAGCTTGGCACACTACTTCTGGACACCGTCAAGCAAATGGATGAAACTCTATACTTGAAATCAAATATTCGAATTTTAGCCCAAAAGAATAAGAATTGCATATTTGAAGAGGAAATCTACAAAATTGCAGATGCAGCAGAGGCTGCAGGAATAAAAGCAGTATTTATAAAAGGGCTGTTATTGGCTGACGATTTGTATGAAAAACCGGAAATAAGGCAGTCGGTTGATGTGGACCTTTTGATTGAAGCTCACAACATGGCTCCTTTTTTGAAGATTTTAGAAAGCCTTTCCTATAAGCCCTTTGACAAGAAAGAGGGCTATCAGCCGTGGAGTTTTATTGAAGAAAATATTCATACCTATAAAGATAAAAAGCATGAAGAATTTTATAAGGAAGCAGATTTCAAAGGGAGAAAGGTAGGGGTACTGCTTGAGCTTCATATGCATATTCTGCAGCCCGGAATTATAAAGACAAATACTTCACAACTTATTGAGCGTGCCGTCTTACGAAATAAAAAAGGGCATAATATTTGGCTTTTAGAAATGCATGACAATGTGCTGCTCCTGTTTTTGCACTTCTATGAACACTTTATTATTTCGTTTAACAACTACTGTTGCAGTATAGAGACTGAAAGAACCAATATTCAATCCTTCCACGATATTGCTTTGCTTTTGGACAAGTATGGCAGCATTATCTCGTGGGATGTCATGTTCGAAAGGATAAAAGCACTGAAAGGATGCATAAATCTTGCACTGGCCATACATCTTTTCAGCGGCATTTACCCCGGTAGGGTTCCGGACGGATTTTTAAAGAAATTGGTTTCTCATGGGTTGGATCTGTCAAATCCTATAAGTAAGTTGTGCCATCACCTTATCTCTCAGTTAAATCCTACAGATATTTTATATAAAGATTTTGATTACTTATTAAAAAATATGAAACCGATAGAAGGCAATGAAGTACAACAGCTCCTGTGTCCATTTAAGAATAATGACGGACAAAATATGGGAGGATTATTTTTAATCGATGAATTTGCCGAAAATATAGAGAACATTTATGGAACTTATATAAGCTGCGGTAAAAAGCCTATTTCCAGTTCGGAGGGCAGTGGGAAGGGCAGAGTGTGGTGGGACCCAAACCGCTTGTATATACATATCAAAATATATAAAAAAGTTTTAGTATTTAATGGAAGAGTCAAGAACTACCATGATCAGGATGGGGTAGAAATACTGATGAATAACGGTAAAGACTTAAGACACAGGCACATTGTATTTAATCCGCAATTGGAGTATGATGCTGTCAATATGGTAATTATAAATGGAAAAACATCTTGTCGGATGGATGAAGAAGGAGTAAAATACAAGATTGTCATCCATGATGACGGGTATGAACTGGAAGCAGGTGTGCCCTGGCAATGCCTGGACGTTGTTCCGGATGTGGGACTTAGGTTTAGATTTAATGTTGCTATCAATCTATGTGATGAACAAACCGGAAAAAGGAGAACAAGGCTTTCGTGGGCAGGTAAGGATAATTGGTGGTGGGATGTAGATACATATGGGGAATTGATTTTGACGGAGTAAGAATAAGTGAGCCCGGAAGAAAATTCCGGGCTCAGCATATATCCGGTTTTATTTTGTGAATAGTGTCAGATCCATCACTTCAGCCAGTTTTTTGTATCCTTCAGGGTTAAGATGCAAATGGTCACCGCTATCATAAGTATTTAACAGTTTTGATTGATCGTTTGGATTTCGGACCGCGGCATCAAAATCCATTACTGCATCAAACTGGCCGCTGGTTCTTATCCAATCATTGACGGTTTTTCTTACTTGTTCGTGAATGGCACTATCGTATTGTGAGCCGCCAATTGGTGTAATTGTTGCACCATAAACAAGTATATTCTTTGCATGTGCCTTGGTGATAAATTGTTTGTATGTGTTTATCAGGTTTGTGGCTGTCTGAGTGGAAGAAGCTGATCCGATATCATTAACACCTTCAAATAATATAAGGTAGCGGACACCGCTTTGCTCAAGCACATCCCGATCAAATCTTGTAGTGGCTGTTGGGCCCAATCCCCCCGAAAGCACCGTGTTTCCACCTATACCCTGATTAAGTACCGCAACCTTGGATGTAGCTGAATTTGCCAGGAGGCGGTCAGCAAAGTTATCGGTCCATCTGTTCTGTTTGTCTGTTGTTGAGCCTCTGCCATCGGTAATCGAATCCCCTAAAGCAACAACAGCTTTGTACGAATCTTCGGTAAGCACATCCAAACCTGTTATAACATACCAATGCTCAGTCTTTACTGAGGAAGCCATGCTTGCACTGGTAACTTTATTGCCGGTCAGAATATATGATGTTGTTCTGGAACCCGGATGGCCTGTCAGAGCTGAAGGCACACTTCCGAAATAAATAGTGACAGCCATATTGGTCAGCTTAGGCAGATCAAAATCAAGTGGATCGGAAGTTACTGTCTGGCCTGCCGGAATTGTTACTGCTTCTTTTCCGCTGAATTTTATCACTTTATCAGTATCAGACTTGATTGAGTCTGAACCCGCTGATACAGCTAAATGTACAGAGTTCATTACCAGAGGCGAATTTCCGTATTGATTGGAAAACTTAAACCGCACTTGATTTCCTCCGATCGATACTCTGAAAACCTGACGAAGAGTGTTGTTTGAAAGTCCAGGGCTTGGCGGCATATTGTTTTGTTCAACCAATTGCGGAGCAGTTCCCCATGTACCGACCCACTTATTCGCAGCTGAAGTTGGAGCAACAGTTGGTGTAGGTGGCTTGGTTGTAGGTGTGGGAATTGGCGTATTTGTATTTGCTACTGAGGTGTTAAATTTGGAAGCAATTATTATTACATCAGACATGTTTATAGCACCGTCGCTGTTTAAGTCATATGATGCAATATATTTGCCATCTCCGGTTACAGAATTGAATGTTTTTGCCAATTGAATAACGTCAGACATATTAATTACACCGTCATTGTTCAAATCTCCTGAAGGTGTAGCACTGGCTGTCTGAGTCGTGAATGCAGCTAATGAAGCCAATATCAGCATTAAGACAAAGACGCAAGCAGAAAGTTTTTTAGAATGTTTTTTCATGTAAGGCACTCCCTATTTCTATATTTTTATATTACTGTTGCAAAACCACTTTGTGATTTTGTTTATGATTGCTGCTAATAAATATTTCGGGATATATGGTTTTTTAAGTCGGTTTATTATAAATGGCAATATAAAAACAGAAATATAAAAACAGAACTGTAAAGTTATATATCGGTTCGGTATCTATATAATAGCTGTTGCTATGTTGGACTTTAAGTATTAAACTTGTATAGGAGTTATAAGGTTCCGGATACATGCAAATATGACCTGGAGGCACAGAGTTTATGGCTACTTTTTTTCTAATTATTATTTATATGGCTTTCATCAGCCTTGGTTTACCCGATTCTTTGGTAGGAGTGGCATGGCCTCTTATGCAGTTGGAATTTGGCGTACCATTTGAGTCAGCTGGAATGGTTTCTATGTTTATAGCAGGGGGAACTATTGTATCAAGCCTGGCAAGCGGGTTTGTCCATAAGCACCTGGGTACCGGTAAAATAACATTTATTAGCTGCTTGGTGACTGCTGCCTCATTATTGGCATACTCATTTGCACCATCTTTTATCTGGCTTCTGCTTCTGGCAATACCTCTTGGCTTAGGAGCAGGATCTGTCGATTCGGCACTTAACAACTATGTTGCATTGCATTACAAGGCACATCACATGAGTTGGCTTCATTGTTTCTGGGGAGTTGGAGCTACTTTAGGTCCAATAATCATGTCACAGTTTATTGCAGGACAAAACTCATGGAGAAATGGATTTGTAGCAGTTTCATTGATACAATTCTCACTGGTTGTTTTACTTTTCTTTACGCTGCCATTATGGGACCGTATGGCAAAAGAATTTCACAATAAGTCTGACAAATTAAACGAAGCGGAATTTATGAATAATCATGGAGATTCAAATAAAGGGGCAGAGGAGCAAGACAAAGAATTGGTTCCTGAAAAAGAAAAAAGCTTGAAGCCCTTGAAAGTAAAAGGCGTTAAGCTGGCACTTGCTTCATTTTTGTTTTATTGCGGCGTAGAATCTACTATGGGACTATGGGGCAGTAGCTTTTTGGTTGGAGTTAAGGGGTTGACTCCAGCTGCTGCCGCACAATTGGTATCCATGTTTTATGCAGGAATTACCATAGGGAGATTTATAACAGGGTTTATTACCTTGAAATTAAATAACATTACTCTTATACGTGGTGGCCAAATTACAGCATTAGCAGGAGCTATAGTCCTGCTTTTGCCTTTGCCGACGTTGTTTACTCTTTTAAGTTTTATTGTTATTGGAATAGGATGTGCACCAATTTTCCCATGCATGATCCATGAAACCCCTGCACGTTTTGGAAAGGAAAATTCCCAGGCTATAATCGGTTATCAAATGGCACTAGCTTACACAGGGGCCACATTCTTGCCTCCATTCCTTGGAGTTGTAGCAGCCAGAACATCAATAGGCATTTTTCCGTTTTTCGTATTTGCATATATAGTTATTATGCTTAGCTGCTCAGAAAGGATAAATGTTTTGATGAAAGGCAAAAGGCTATAGGCTAGGATACAGCAAGTTCCTTAGTGAGGTGATATTGATCTCGGGCATTTTCCAACAGCATCTTGTTGTTTTTGGCTTCAGGAGAGCTTATCAATTTACTGAACCAGGTTATTGCTTCGTTATAATTTCCTATTCTACGGTTAAGCTCACCAAGCATGTACATACATGTACATTCATCGAACTTACCGATTGGGAATTTTTCCTGTTGGTATGAGTCGTTGTAATTATTCAAGGCACATTTTAAAAAGTCTATTTCTTTCTCGTCTTTTTTAATTCTATAAAGCCATGCCAATCGAATATTAATCTTGGCAAAATCACTAGGAGCACCACCGATTTTTTGTAGGTTGTAGAGTGCAAGCTTATATGCCTGCAGGGCATCATCAATGCTTCTTTCGCCTGTAAATTTTCTGCTTTTCCAAAAGGCAGTGATGGCTTCATTAACTTTCCTGGCACCATTAATATCAAGATTCGCAAACCTATCACTGAGGGCTGTATAGCCACATAATTCGCAAACCCATGCATCATAAAACATAGGATTAACGCCTGCATAATTAACAAAATAATCAGTATCATAGGAAGAAACAATGCAGGCTTTAGCTTTTACCCTTGTAACTTCGATTGTTTTTTTGCATGCAGGGCAGGTAATCTTTTTGTTATAAAGTACATCATCCATAATAATCCCTCTTTTTCTATTATGTTAAGTCTGTGAAATAATACAGATTAAAGCCATAAGAAATGACTTGTAAGCAGGTTATAGTTTTAATGGTTGTCAGTGAATTTGATGTTAGAGATTGACTTATGATTTTGAAGTAAGTGAATAATATATATAATTATATACTTATTAGGGAATACAGTCAAACTTAGTAGGAAGTCAATTTAAAGCACAATCTACGATTTTATTTGAGATTTTGAACAATTCTTTGGTTTTTATAAAAATGCAGTATTATATTTAATTTAATATATTGATATCGAACTGATATATACCTTTACAGTTCGATATCAATATAAAACGAATTTTTCGCAATATATTAATCAAGGGAAATGTTTTGCAATAATTAAAAATGTAAAATGATTAGTGCAAAACATATAGTTGCTTGAATATATGGTATAATTAGGCATATTCATTTAGAATTAAAAATAATAGTTATTATTTGTGCTGCCAGCCACGGCAGAAGAGTGGAGGATTAATATGAACTTATATATTATTTTTATTCTCGTAGCCTTAGTGGGGGGCTATGTCGCGTTTTGTATTACCTATTTACTGAATGAATTTATAATAAAAAGAAATGCAAATAAGTTTCTAATATATTTCCCAGCCATTATTTATTTGCTTATTGCATTTAAATGTTACAGTACAATGTATACTGAAAGTTTAGTGGGGATACTTTCTTACTTTGGAGGTATCGTTATCGTAATATGTTTTTTGACTTCACTCCTATCTGCAATAATCCTACAGTTTAAGAACAATAAGAGTGATAATAAGAGCTATAACAAGAACCATAGATAAGTATTAGATGGCTTTGGTTGATTTTAGGTATGCTAAATATGTATATTGAAATGAAGCAATTTAGACTTTGGTGGAGTATAAAGGTGTATGAATTCAATAGCGGGACAAGAATCGCTAATATAGCCCTATAAGCCAAAATGTCAGTTTGAATAAATAGTAGATAAGGTGTTATAGTATTAAAGCTGTCGCTGATGAAGCGGTCCTGACAGGACGGAACATGCTGCGACAAGTAGGAAAAAAGTGTTATTGAAAAAGTGTTGACATAACATTGTGAACATGTTAAGATGAATATCCACCCGAGAGAGTGGAACAAAATTGGACTTTGAAAAGTAAACAGTGTAAAAAGACGAAAGAAACTCGTTAATTTTAATTGAGTAACTTGCGAACTTTATAAAAAGCTAGTAAGTAATTTAAGAGCTAATTAAATTTTCAAATATTAATTTGAGAGTTTGATCCT
>NZ_DATCTU010000057.1 GCF_036567765.1 Pseudobacteroides sp. | reverse complement strand
TCAAGCCAATTACCAGTTACTTTTCGAAACTATACTATTCTATTATTCTTCTATTATCATTTTTCTATTTTACAAACCACCTCCTTTAAACCAACAATAAGAATATTTGAAAAATAAACCTAAATCTTTATTATGAGGATTTATTCTGTAGAACAGTATTATTAATATGGGACAACACCCTAATAAAAGCTAAAGACATCTTGTTTATACGCGATATAAGTAATCAGATTGCTTCTTAATATCCGTGAATTTATTTATATGGTTAGCATGTACGCTAAACTTCTTTAAAAAATAATATAAATTAAAATTATAGAGACTTCTTAATGGTAATAAATTTTTTAGCAACATTTTAATTACCTTACATTAAGGTATTTTAACACAAATAGTAATTTTAAGTCAAAACCTAACATAATATTTTAATAAATTTTATTACTTTTATATAATTTGATTTTATTTTTATTGCTATTTTCGACATTATTCTACATGTTAACTAAAGGCAAACACTTTTCGTCACTAAATAGTTACAATGCTATTCTATCATTTTTGTAACCCACCGTCAATGTTTTTGTTTCTTGTTGGTTTTAAAATTTATATACCCCACAAGTATCTTTCCCAATGCCATCACGCCCCTCATAAACTTCAAATGGTATTGATCCAACCGCCCCCTCATAGTATATTGGCTTATTTTGTAGTTTACAAAAACCTGCAGTACCTTGAATCTTCTCTTTAAGCTTCGCTTTCCTGTAAAAATGGCATGGTGGTGCCCTTTTCCTTATAAACCTTTTAAAAAATCTGATCATAATATTCATCTCACATATTAAATTTCAAGAACCGGTTCATTGAGTTGTGGTGATGTTAACATAGTAACTGCCTAGTATACAAGTTATTTATGATTATTTTATTAAATATTTGATAGTAATGAATTTGACAAAAAACCTATAAACAGAAAAAGACAGTGTACAGGCTCAATTTGAACCCATACACTGTCTTTTCTATCGCATTCATTTATTAAATTCACAACCAATCTCAGTTCCATCCAGTAATGTCAGCACAATCGAATTATCTTTCAAGACCGTAATCTTCTCAGCCATTTTTAAGTAAATCCCTTCATCGAACTCTCTAATAGGTCTCATTTCCCTTATTATATCAATGAACTGACTAGCCTTATATTTCTGCAAACAATCTGCAGTCTCAATACTTCTCCACTTTTCCAAGAAATACTCTTTCTTCTCGCAGATCATATTAAATGCTTTGATAAACACATTGTATAAAACTTCATCATCTATATGCTTATTTACACAGTTGACTTTACCTTTAATCGCATATTTGTTGTTACATCTCCAAATAATTCTCCTAAGTCTTTCATCAGTTGAATTCCAAACCTTTCTGCCATATGTACTTCCACAGCAGCCACATATAATCCTTCCTGCAAAAGGATTATCCGAAGTGGCATAATCAAGCTTTGCAATACCATACTTTTGTGCAAAGGTTCTTCTTCTCTCCGTTTCAAGCTGTACTGCTTCCCACATTTCTTTATCAATTATAGGAGGATGGCTTTCCTCCACATAGTATTGCGGAATCTCACCTTTATTTTGGACCCTCTTCTTTGAAAGAAAATCTGTTGTATATGTCTTTTGAAGCAAAGCCTCGCCCTTATATTTCTCGTTACATAGCATATTTCTAATGGTTCCCTCATACCATTTTGCTTTTCCGTTCCAATTTGGTATTCCATCTTCCTCAAGCTCCCTGGCAATCCTGTTCGGCCCCTTGCCGTTAAGGTAGTCTTTAAAAATTCTTCTCACTATTTTAGCCTGCTTCTCATTTATTATAAGGTTTCCTTCCTCATCTTTATCATAGCCCAAAAATTTGATATGATCAACTGTGACCTTCCCTTGTTCAAACCTTCTTCTGATGCCCCATGTGGCGTTTTGAGAAATCGCCCTACTTTTGTCTTGTGCCAATGAACTTAAAATCGATAGAAGGACTTCCCCTTTGCTGTCTAGCGTTGATATATTCTCCTTCTCAAATATTACACCAATACCTAAGTCCTTTAACTGCCGAACATAAGTCAAAGTATCAAGGGTGTTCCATGCAAATCTCGATATCGATTTGGTTATTATCATATCTATTTTTCCAGCTTTGCAATCCTCTATCATCTTATTAAACTGGTCCCGTTTTTTGGTACTAGTTCCCGAAATACCTTCATCGGCATATACACCTGACATTTCATAATCAGGATGGTTCGTAATAAATGCTGTATAATATGCAACCTGTGCCTCATAACTTGACAACTGCTCTAGCTGATCCGTTGAAACCCTGCAGTAAGCAGCCATCCTCTTTTTCTGTGGTTCCACATTTTCTGCCAAGCTGCTTCTATTAGCCCTTGCCGGAATAACTGTAATGTTTCTTGCCATTCTTGATTTCCTCCCTTATAACTGTTGGTTCCTTTATATCAAGCCTGCTTATGGTTTCATCATCAATGACAGTTCCTTCACAGGCGTCTTTGCCATTCTTAATATAATTGCTGCACTGCCATACAATCTTTCTGCATGAAAACTTACTGTTCCAGGTCCTTCGTTTTAACACAGCATTGCATTTACCGCAATAAAGCATCCCTGAATGTGGGTAACGGTTTCTATATTTATCTGAGCCTTTAAAGTTTCCTTTTAGCTCAGCACGATTTTTCATTTCCATCTGGACCTGTTCCCATTCAGCCCTTGGTATAATTGGTGGGTGATTATCCTGAATATAGAAGCTGTCCAGCTCGCCTTTGTTTCTTTTTTTCTTTTTACTTATGTGGTTTTCTCTATATGTTTTTTGAAGGATTATATCCCCCTCGTACTTTTCATTTTTTAGAATATCCAGTATGCTAGCTTCGGTCCACTTTGCCCCTGTAACTGTTGAAACATCCTCGCTATTGAGTACCTTTGCAATTTTAAATGCCCCTTTGCCTGAAAGATATTCTGCAAAAATCCGCTTTACAATTACACTTTCTATGCCTCTGCTATTATTGATTTTTGAAATATTTTTTTATATACTCAAATGGATTATAAAATGTACAAGATGGTTATTTGGAATAGCAAAAGAAAGTTGAAGGTTATCTTTTTATGAAGAAAATCAGTTTAATTGCAGGCGGAACACTTATTGTTGATGATGCCGACTATGAGCCTATAAAAGACCACCGCTGGACTTATACAAAGCAAATTCTAGCAAATGGTGACATACATTATCAGATTTATACCAGATTTAAAGATGGTAAAAGGAAATCTTTAAATAGGTTCCTGTTCCCTGATCAAAAATATACTTATGTAAAGCATATTAATGGTAACAAGTTTGATTATAGGCGTGAAAACATAGTCATAAACGACTTTTCCCACAAGGCATATAAAGTAAGAAAAAAGTTCATATCCCAGTATAGGGGAGTTACATTTCTCCCAAATGCACCCTATCTCAAATGGAATGTCCTGGCTTGCAAGGGCAGGGAAAAGTTCAATCTTTCCTTTGATTCGGAGGTCAAAGCCGCTATGGCTTATAATATAATCGCAAAGAAGTTTTATGGAGATAAAGCAAATTTAAATCAAATTGCTCCTGAAGATTATGGGCAATACTCAGATGAGGTAATTCAATATGTTGAGGCTTCCCATAAAGAAAAAGCATCTATCGGTATGCAGGGATTACGCCGACAAAAGGAAGGTACATCGTCTAAATATGTAGGCGTATATAAAGATAAGTATGCACCGGTATGGCATAGTGCTGTTGAAAAGGACGGTAAACGCTATTATCTTGGTGTATTTGAAAATGAAATAGATGCTGCATTGGCATATAACGATAAAGCTATCGAGCTGTATGGCAGCCTGGCTCGTATTAATGAGATTGATGTCAGCGAGGCAGAACTGAAAAACAGAAAAGGCCGGATAATTAAAAAGCAGTCATCCATTTACAAAGGTGTCGGGTGGTATAAGCCCGGTAAAAAGTGGAGGTCATACTTACATCATAATAAAAAGGCATATTTTCTGGGACATTTTAAGGACGAAAAAGATGCTGCAAGGGCTTACAACAGAAAAGCCTTGGAGTTATTTGGAGATAAAGCTGTATTGAATGATGTGTAGGTTAGATGATTGGTTATTAATAGTTATAAGAAATCAGAAAAACCTTATTTTCTTGAGCTTGACTATGATATCCTGATGCATATACATCGTTAGGCGATAAAACTCATTTGATAATGGAGTTGAAAGCCTTCTTGGTTTACAAGTGCTTAAGGTAGAGGATTCTCTACCTGAGGTATATAAGTAGAATAGCGATACCAGATACGACCTATATCCAATAACTGGCGTAGTTTTTTATATCCACAAATTGCTGCCCATTATATTATTAATTATTAAATATAAAAGTACTCCTTGTTGAGCTATACCCCGTAACGAACGAGAATAAAGCCTTCGGGCAATTTAATACACAAATTGTGTTTAACTGTTTTGTTGAATTCAAATGGTGAAACATCCGTAAGCGTCAAAACGATAGTGTATTGACATAATAAAATAGAGCCCAGTTTATTCAGGCTCTATTTTAAATATTATTTTTCTTGGATTTGCATGTTTCAGGTATCTTATCAGACCACGGCAGCAAATC
>NZ_DATCTU010000056.1 GCF_036567765.1 Pseudobacteroides sp. | reverse complement strand
AAAAAATATCCATACAACTCCATTTTTGGAGACGAGCGGATTTGTCAAGGTGGTACAATACCACATTAGTATAATTGTGGAAATTATAGCTGGAAATTTTAATAAAATTTTAACTGATTTGTGGGGGTGAAAAAGAAAATTCAACTCTCAAAAGTCAGATAAATAAAGCCCTCGGAGTTTCCGAGAGCATACTGAAGTTTAATAAGGGGTAATTCAGATGAATTTCTATGATAAAGAAGCAAAAGAGTTACTGAAAGCAGAAAAAATTGATAATAGTACTATTAGGGAATTACTTGTCTTAGCAATGCATTCATCAACAATAGCAAATAATTATTTTGAGTGTAAAGTTAAAGAAAATGATGATACAATATTAAAGGAACTAATTAGCATTTCTGGTGATTTTGATGATTTTGGAGATGCTCCTCATAAGGCATCATTTTTTATTAAGGAGTATTCGGTTGAGTTATTAAAACCATATGAAAATGAAATGTTTAGCATATTATCAAATGATGATAGAGGAGCCAGAACTTTTATTGCTATAGCATTGGGAAGGTTAAGATCACAACAGGTCAAAGCTTATATACTTAAAGAGGCAAACGATAATGGTCAAATTGGCAATTGGATTTTTTTAGAGGCTTTAAAATACTATCAAGATGAAATTATACAAAGTACTTAAGTATACTGTTTTTTAGGGACTTCCGTCCTTGGAAGTCTCTGGCTTCGCGGGTCGTCTAAAATCGGCTAACAAAAGATTCACACAAGGGCTCGTAGGAAAGAGCATGAAGTAGTCTCTGAAGCAGGAACATGAAGAAGGACTCGCCACATTCCTTCACCGGGCGAGCAAGCTGCCGCCAAAGAAGAAAGGCTCTGTGGGTTCGATTCAGGAACGTCGTGAATCAGCAAGGTTATATGACATTACCACAACATTTCAAAGAAAAGCTTCGAAGGATTATTTTATGGAGGTTGATTATGAAATCTAAAATATTATTATTGGTAACCGTTTTAATTCTTTCTTTCGTTTCCGGGTGTGTGGCGAATAGTGATGGAACAAAAACAGTATCTCCAACTAATACAGTTACGAAAGTTGATTATGACTATGATGAAGAAAAGGCAAAGGTAGAGTTTGAAGATTTAGGAAAAGATCATAGTAATACTAGCAAAGGTATAGAAGTAGTGGTTTTTGAAAATGAGAAAGGAATAAAGTATGGATTTATTGTTTCGGGACATTCAGGATATGCTGATAAAGGGCAAGACATAATTTGTTCAGCGGTTTCTATATTAGTAATAAATACAATAAATTCAGTTGACAGATATACTACTGAAAAATACATAAAAGATGTTAAAGAAGATGGCTATGTAAAGTGCTATTTACCAAAGCTCAAATATGGCAGAGGAAGCAATGAGGCAGAATTATTAGTAAAATCAATGGTTTCAGGATTAGAGGATATACAGAATTCTTATGGCGAAGAATTTGTTAGAGTAGTTTATGAAAAGGATTAAGGTATGTTGTGGAAACGTCATATAACAAGTCCATTTGCGTAAAGGGCAAAGCATGTAGAAAGTTCTCTGGAGTAGGAGCATGAGGTCATCCTGCCTGCATCGAATCATCGGGTGCAAGCACCGCCTCTGTAGGTCCGATTCTTCGACGCCGCAAATGGCAAACGTTATGTGAAATTTCCTGTAGTTTTCCGTCCCATCCGTGGCCATCCGTGGGCCGGTTTTTTGAAAGAAGTGCTTCGAAGTTATTTTTTTGAAAGGGATGATTAAATGAAAAGAATAGTATTTATTGTGATTTTTATTTTAGCTTTAGTTGGATGTTCAGAAACTAGAACAGGGAATGTTAAAAAGAATACAGCTATAATAAATTTTACAGATATAACAGCTCAAAATAAGGATAGTGCGGTTAATTTTGAAATTAAGGATGGAAACGTTCAGATTATGAGTATGCGTCCTCATTCAGGTAGTATATCTGCATCTGCATATTTTAAGAGTTGGAAACCTTATGAAAAAATTGAAGTCTATAGTGAAGAAGGCGTTTTGAAAATATATTACACAGAGAAAAATACTGATAAAATAGATGATGTAATTATTTCATTTATAACAGGATTTGATGTAGACGAAAAGAATACTGAGATATACAAAAATGGTGTATTCCAAGAGGGAAATATACAATATGTTAAAGCTATGGAATGATAAACAGTGTGTAATGGTTGAGTTTATGGAGCGTCTATCCTTGGACGCTTCTGGCTCTGGGGACAGGAAACTGCACATAACAAGTCCATTTGCGTAAAGGGCAACTCATGTAGAAGTGCTACGAAGAAGGAGCATAAGGTCATCCTGCCCACACCGCCTCACCGGGCTAAAGCCACTCACGGGTATTCTTACGGGTCCGGTTCGGACGCGTCGCAAATGGCAGACGTTAGGTGACACAAATCAAAATATTGCTAGGGACATTTCTTTGAAGTAAAATAGATATTTAAATAATTATGTCATTAGTGTTGCAAATATTTTTCAACAAAAAGTCAATGTAAATTCATTACTGGTATAGCTTGCACCCATAAGAAAATAATGGGTAGTGCAAGTGAAAAAGAGAGTGACCTCTTAAGGCTGGACACTATAAAATTTAAAAA
>NZ_DATCTU010000055.1 GCF_036567765.1 Pseudobacteroides sp. | reverse complement strand
AAGGTCACACCCGTTCCCATCCCGAACACGGCAGTTAAGCTTCTTAGTGCCGACGATACTTAGACGGTCGCGTCTTGGTAAAATAGGTAGTCGCCAGATTTATATCAGAGCCTTATGCCAAAAGCATAAGGCTCTGTTTGCGTGCATCACATTGGTCATAAAACTTCCTAGGTTATCTCTCAAATTTTTCTAGGAGATAATATTAACTTACTCGTAAACGGTCATGCAACTTCAGCAAGTTCTGGACGTTTACCTCGGATAGAAACAATATTGCTAATATGTGTAGTTAAATTTTGAAGCAATCATTATAATATCGTTCATATTAATAACACCATCATTATTTAAATCACAGTTCTTGTCATAGTTACTTTCTGAAGCAGTAGTATTGAAATGAGAAGCCACTAATATAACATCTGCCATATTTACAGCCCTATCTCCATTTATGTCCTCAGGTACCTGCTTAACATTATTGGTTGGAGTAGGGGTATTGATAGGTTTTGTTGTAGGTGTGCTTGTAGGTGTATTTGTTGGAGTATTAGTAGGGGTATTTGTAGGTTTAATGGTTGTTGAATAAAGGTTCGGAAAATTACCTGACATATACATTAAGGTCAACATTCTCAAAGTATTTCCATAATAGTCATAAGGCTCTGAATCCTTAAGATTAACAGACTCATTAAACATGCTCCTTCCGAAATTCAGATCCGACCCTGTTAGGCATCCTGCTGCAGCGGTAACTACAAATGTAGGATTATGATACGAGCCAATTTTTTGACCTGTCAGAGAATAACCGTCTACAATATTTGTAACGCCAACTGTTTTAAAAAATGCACTTGTTTTATCGCAGTACTCCTTAGCCTTTTGAGTACCGTACCATGAATAATCCAATGCAATTCTCCAAGGCATTCGTGCTGCGTCATAACTATATTCATACTTTGCACTACCATTCCAAACCGTTAGAGTTTGAGCCGTCCCGTCAGCCTTACACCAGTCTGGAACTAATCCTGTTCCATTGTTATATTTTGCGATTTGATTAATTATTATCTCATAGGACTTATCTACAACTTTTAGCCAATCTTGATTACCTGTAAAGTCTGCATAAATTCTATACCAAGCAGGAACAAAATAGCACGGATTCAAAGCATCAGAACCTCCCCATTCACCAGGTTTCAAAACATAAGTTCCAGGCTCTACACAATATCTATAAAGATTATTTATATAATTTTTTGCTTCCTGTTCGTAGTTAATAGTACCGCTTGAACCCCATCTTTTATGGGCAAACACAAGGGCTGTTGCCATATCCTCATCACCATCTGTAGCAGGTCCTGTTCCTACAACTTTTCCGTTTGTATCAATAGACCAATCCATTAGTCCATGCCCATTAAAGTATTTCTTAGCATAACGATAAAGGTCATCAAACAAAGACCTCTCGTTAAAATAAACAGAGAGAAGCATACCATAGCCCATACCTTCTGAGCATGTTGTAAACTCCTGATTCTCGGAGGTCTGTACTCTTCTGTAACCGCCTGCTCCGATTGAGGTAATACGTTTGCTTTTCCATTCTTCCCAATCTCTTAATAGCATTGCATTGGTACTTGCCTGATCAGACGCCAAAGAACTAATACCATAAGGATAAGGATTCGTAGAAGGTAAAGATGCTGTTTCAGCTGAGTATATATTAGCTTGCACCAGGCATACAAGTAAAATGATTGTGGTTATGTATTGCAAGAATCTTTTCATAAATATAATCCATTCCTTTCGCTTCACTCAAGGCACAAAACGTAATGAAAACGGTGCTGCTGAGTGATTTTTATTTTATAATCAGTCCATAGGGGTTTCGGTAAACTACAAATCACGGGAAGGTGAGTGGGCTGC
>NZ_DATCTU010000054.1 GCF_036567765.1 Pseudobacteroides sp. | reverse complement strand
TTTTTGCCCCCCATTCTTTAGAAAGGCTCACGCAGCCATACCATAAGAATCTTTCAGTATCTTTGACATGGCTTACGAAGAGGCCTGCAGAGTCAGGTAAGGAAAAGTATACCATGAAACTTCATTGGTATACTTTTCCTTGCCCTGAAGCTTTAATACAATTTTAGTTGAAATTTTACCTTTACTATTTATTTTAAAAAGCTGGTTATATATAATATAACTGGCTTTAATAATTTATGGGAGATGAAAAAATGGCAATAAAGAAATCTGAATTATACAGTTCACTTTGGTCAAGTTGTGATGAATTGAGGGGTGGCATGGATGCCAGCCAATATAAGGACTATGTGCTGGTAATGCTATTTGTAAAATATATAAGTGATAAATATGCCGGGATACCATATTCACCTGTTACAATACCTGAAGGTGCTACATTCAAGGATATGGTTGCTCTTAAAGGAACTTCAAATATTGGTGATGATATAAATAAAAAGATTATTGGACCTATCGCTGAAAAGAACCATTTGTCGGACATGCCGGACTTTAATGATGTTAACAAGCTTGGCAGCGGTAAGGAAATGGTAGATCGACTTACCAATTTGATTGCAATATTTGAACGTAGAGAGCTTGATTTCAGTAAGAACAGAGCGGATGGTGATGATATTCTAGGTGATGCCTATGAATACCTTATGAGACACTTTGCTACGGAAAGCGGTAAAAGTAAGGGGCAATTTTATACACCAGCAGAGGTAAGCCGTATAATAGCCAAAATAATTGGCATAAACCCTTCAAATGTAAATGCTCAGACAACTGTATATGACCCGACATGCGGATCAGGTTCACTGCTATTGAAAGTATCAGATGAAGCTGGCATTAAGATTTCGCTTTATGGACAGGAAAAGGATTCTGCAACAACAGGTTTGGCAAGAATGAACATGTATCTCCATGATAATCCGTTACATGAGATAAAGCAGGGAAACACCCTTGCAAATCCAATGTTTAAGGATGCAAACGGCAGGCTAAAGACCTTTGATTACGTGGTGGCAAATCCGCCCTTCAGCGATAAACGTTGGGGTAATGGGGTGGATGCCGAACATGATGAGTTTGAAAGGTTTAAAGATTATGGAGTACCACCAGCTAAAAACGGCGATTTTGCATATCTTTTGCATATAATACGTTCATTAAAGAGCGGAAAGGGCAAAGGTGCCTGTATTCTACCCCATGGTGTTCTTTTTAGGGGAAATGCAGAAGCGGAAATACGTAAGAATCTTATAAGGAAGGGATATATAAAAGGCATTATCGGATTACCAGCAAACCTTTTCTATGGAACTGGAATTCCGGCATGTATAATAGTACTTGATAAGGAAAACGCTGTAAACCGCAAGGGAATTTTTATGATTGATGCAAGTAAAGGCTTTATGAAGGATGGAAACAAAAACCGTCTTCGCCACATGGACATTCATAAAATCGTGGATGTGTTTAATAATCAGATTGAAATAGATAAATATTCAAAAATGGTGCCTTTTTCAGAGATAGAGAAAAATGAATATAACTTGAATATTCCAAGATATATAGACAGTCAGGAAGCAGAAGATATACAGGATATTGAAGCTCACCTTTCAGGTGGAATACCAAAGTATGATATTGATGCTTTGAACGAGTATTGGGAAGTATGTCCCAATCTTAAGGAAGCACTTTTTTCCAAAAGCTCAAGGGAAAAGTACTTTGATTTAAAGGTGGAAAAGGATGATATAAAGAACACTATTCATAAGCACAAAGAGTTTAAAGCTTTTTCAGATGCAATGGAAACTCATTTTAAAGAATGGAAGGTCAAGCATACAGATTTGCTAAAAGGTATGAAAGTAGACTTGGTTCCTAAAAAGGTTATATTTGAATTGTCTGAAAGCATACTTGCCCATTATAAGGACACCAAGCTTATTTCAAAGTATGATGTTTACCAGCATCTGATGGATTTTTGGGATGAGATCATGCAGGATGATTGTTATATGATATCTGTTGACGGATGGAAGGCTGAAACTTACAGAATACTGATTGAGAATAAGCAAAAGAAGTTGGTAGACAAGGGCTGGACCTGTGATCTGGTGCCAAAAGAATTGGTAATTAACAGGTATTTTTATGAGAAAAAACAGGATATTGATATGCTGGAGACTGAATGTGAGAGTGTTGTATCGCAGATAGCAGAGTTGGAAGAAGAGCATAGCGGTGAAGAAGGATATTTTGCAGAACTAGAAAAGGTTAATAAGGCTAGTGTCCAAGCAAGGCTTAAGGAAGTTGGTAAGGATGCAAAAGATGAAAGAAAGGTACTGGAAGAATATCTAGAATTATGTAATCAAGAAGCGGAGTTAAACAGGAAGATTAAGGATGCTAAGGCAGAGCTAGATAATATAGCTTATGAAAAGTATCCAAAGCTTACGGAAGATGAAATTAAGGTTTTGGTTGTTGAAGATAAATGGATGGCGGTTATCGAAAAGGATGTGCATTCTCAGATGGATAGCATTAATCAAAGGTTGACTCAGAGGATAAAGGAGTTGGCCGAGAGGTATGAGAAGACTTTGATGGAATTGGATGATAAGGTTAAGGTGATGGAAGAAAAGGTTAAGGCTCATCTGGAAAGGATGGGGCTATGAGAATTGAAAATAAATATAAGATTACTGAGGTTGGTGTAATACCAGAGGATTGGGAAGTAAAAGAATTGGGTGAGTTCTGTACAAAAGTTGGAAGTGGAATAACTCCTACAGGTGGGGAAAAGGTTTATAAACCTGAGGGAAGACCTTTTCTACGTAGTCAAAATATTGGCTGGGGCAAATTATTACTTGAAGATATTGCTTTTATTGATGATATTACTCATGAAAAATTTAACTCAACTGAAATAGAAAAAGACGATGTTTTTTTAAACATTACTGGAGCTTCTATAGGACGTAGTTCAATAGCTGATGACAGAGTTGTTGCTGGCAATGTAAATCAGCATGTTTGTATTATACGAACAAAGAAATCACTGTTGATGCCTTTATTTTTGAATTATTTTTTACTATCATTTAATGGTCAAAAACAAATTGAAAGTTATCAATCGGGAGGAAATAGACAAGGACTAAATTTTGGACAAATCCGGTCGTTTAAGATTTTATTACCACCAACAATTAATGAGCAAGTTGCCATTGCAACTGCTATTTCTGATATTGATGAATTAATACAGACTTTAGAAAAGCTCATTGATAAAAAACGCGTAATTAAACAGGGAGCTATGCAGGAATTACTTACAGGCAAAAAGCGTGTAAATGAATTTGGTTTAAAAGCTGGTAAATACAAAAAAACTGAAATTGGAATAGTTCCTGAGGATTGGCATGTTTATCAAATTGGTGATTTGATTAAATTTCTGGGAGGATCTCAGCCTGACAGAACTTATTTTATTTCTACAAGGAAAGAAGGTTATATTCGACTAATACAAATTCGAGACTATAAAACTGACAAGTACAAAACATATATACCAATCAGTTTGGCTAGAAGATTTTGTAGTAAAGAAGACATTATGATTGGTAGATATGGACCACCAATATTTCAAATTTTAAGCGGGCTCGACGGAGCTTATAATGTTGCACTAATTAAAGCTATTCCTAGTGAGAAGCTTAATAAAATCTATGCGTATTATTATTTAAAACAAGAAAAGTTATTTGACTTTATTGAAAAACTTTCACAAAGATCCTCTGGTCAGACTGGTGTAGATTTAAAAGAATTAAGATCATATCCTTTATTATTACCACCAACTATTGAAGAACAAAAAGCTATTGCCTCCATACTATCCGACATGGACGCCGAAATAACCGCATTAGAAAACAAACTGGAAAAATACAAAAAAATCAAGCAAGGAATGATGCAAAATTTATTAACAGGCAAAATAAGACTTATTTAGCAAAAAATAATCCCAATTATACAAAATATGATAAAATATATATGTAATTTAGTAACTCCAATTAAATCATGCATCACTGAAGGAGGACAGCTATGCCGAATGTAGGACAGATTGAGAGGGAAACGCAGAAACGTATAATTGCATTATTCAAAAACGAGTTGAAATACACCTACCTTGGAAATTGGGAAGAGCGGCTGGACAACAAGAATATCGAAGATGGATTGTTGACGGCATATCTGGCTAAAAGAGGATATACTAGAAACCAGATCGAAAGAGCAGTTCATGAGCTACAGCACACATCTACCAATTATAATGAGGACCTGTACAATAGAAATAAAAAAGTTTACAGTCTACTTCGTTATGGTGTCAAGGTTAAGGTAGGTGTTGGGGAAAATTATGAAACAGTCCATTTGATTGATTGGGATCATCCGTTGGAAAATGATTTTTACATAGCGGAAGAAGTTACAGTAATTGAAGAAAAAGAAAAACGACCCGATGTCGTCCTTTACATAAACGGTATTGCAATAGGTGTTCTTGAACTTAAACGAAGTACTGTATCTATAGGTGATGGTATACGCCAAAGTATAAGAAATCAGAATAAAGATTTTATTGAGAAATTCTTTTCTACGGTGCAATTTGTTTTCGCTGGAAATGATACTGAAGGACTGAGATATGGTACAATCGGTACTCCAGAAAAATTCTTCCTCACATGGAAGGAAGATATTGAGGATGACAGCCGTTTACAGCTTGATAAATACCTTATAAAGATGTGTAATAAAGAAAGAATCATTGAGATAATGCATAATTTTATTCTTTTCGATGCTGGAATGAAGAAGCTTCCAAGAGTTCACCAGTATTTTGGAATAAAGGCAGCCCAAGAGCATGTAAAGAGATATGAAGGTGGCATAATCTGGCATACCCAGGGAAGCGGCAAAAGTATTGTAATGGTACTTTTGGCAAAATGGATATTGGAAAATAAGCCGAATGCCCGTGTTGTCGTAATAACGGACAGGGATGAACTGGATAAACAGATTGAAAGGGTTTTCACCGATGTTGGAGAAAAAGATATAATCCGAACTTCCAGCGGCAGAGATTTGATGCTTCAACTTTCAAAAACTTCACCAAGATTGTTGTGCTCCCTTGTTCACAAGTTTGGAAAACGAGATGTGGACAATTTTGAAAGATTCATTAAGGAACTTGAAAGTCAGCCAGCACATGCAGTTGGTGAATTATTTCTTTTTATAGATGAATGTCATCGTACTCAGAGCGGAAAGCTTCACCGAACCATGAAAGCAATGCTTCCAAACGCTGTCTTTATTGGTTTTACTGGGACACCCCTTTTAAAGAAGGATAAGGCGACAAGCCTTGAGGTTTTTGGAAAGTACATACACACCTACAAATTCAATGAGGCTGTTGAGGATAAAGTTATACTGGATTTGATGTATGATGCACGGGATATTGATCAAAAGCTTACATCTCCTGCTAAGGTTGATGAGTGGTTTGAAATAAAAACAAGGGGCTTAAATGATTTCCAAAAAGCAGAGCTGAGGAAAAAATGGGGTACAATGCAGAAGATTTTAAGTGCCCGTTCACGTATGGAGAAAATCGTTGCTGACATTGTGTTTGATTTCAGCACCAAGCCAAGAATAAACTCAGGATCTGGTAACGCAATACTGGTAGCTTCAGAAATTTATGAAGCATGTAGATATTACGAGCTTTTTCAGAAAACTGATTTTAAAGGGAAGTGTGCAATTGTTACATCCTACAACCCAAGCACTAAAGATATTACAACAGAAGATACGGGAAGCAATACAGAAACCGAAAAGGAGTATATATACAATACATATAAGGAACTTCTTAAGGATGTTGTTCCAAAACCCAAAAAGACCAAAACTGAAACTTATGAAGATAATGTAAAAGAAAAATTTTTAAAAGAACCTGCCAATATGAAGCTTATTATAGTTGTAAACAAGCTTTTGACAGGCTTTGATGCACCAAGCTGTACTTATATTTATATCGATAAATCCATGCAGGATCATGGATTGTTTCAGGCTATATGCCGTGTAAACAGGCTGGATAGTGATGATAAACAGTTTGGATATGTTGTTGACTACAAAGACCTTTTCAGAAAAGTTGAAAAGGCAGTGGCAGTATATACTGCCGAGCTTGATTATGATGAGTTTGAAAAAGCCGACTGTGATATTCTTTTGAAAAACAGGATTGAGCAAGGACGTGAAAGGCTGGATGAGGCCATTGAACATCTGGATTTCCTCTGTGAGCCTGTTATGCCTCCTAAAGATACATTCCAGTACATGCGTTATTTTTGCGGTAATCCAGAAATTCCGGAGGATTTAAAAGCTCGGGAAGTTCAAAGAATGGCTTTATATAAAGGGATAGTGGCACTCATAAGGGCTTATGCAAATATTGCCGATGATATGGAAGCTGCAGGATATACCGAAAAAGAAATTATGGATATAAAGAAGCTAATAGATTTTTACTTAAAGTTAAGAGAAGAAATAAAGATGGCAAGCCATGAAACAACTGATTTTAAAACTTATGAAGCTGATATGAGATATCTTATTGATAGTTATATACAGGCTGAAGATCCTCGTAATATTTCACCGTTTACTGAAATGTCACTTATAGAAATAATTGTAAAAACAGGGATTGCAGACGCTATCAACAGCCTTTCGGAAAATATGAAAAGCAATAAGGAGGCAGTAGCGGAAGCTATTGAAAATAATGTACGCAGTAAGATAATTAAGGATCATTTGATTGACCCTGCATATTTTGACGAAATGTCAACTTTGTTAAAAGCAGTAATTAAAGAGCGTAAAGATAATGCCATTTCTTATGAGGAATACTTAAAGAAGATTGCAGAACTTGCCAGAAACGTTCAGCAGGGAAAAACCGACAGTACTCCCAAGAGTTTAAATACCCCAGCCAAGAGAGCTTTGTTTAATAACCTTGGGAAAAATGAAGAGCTTGCCATTGCAGTTCATAATACTGTTATGGAGAGTAAACCAGATGGTTGGCGAGGTGAAAACACTGCAAAAAAACAGGTGATCAAAAGTGCATTATATCAAGTTTTGCAGGATCAAAATGAAGTAGAAAGGATTTTTTCAATTGTCGAGCAGCAAAACGAATATTAAACTTGGACAGATACAATTTGGAGATATTATTATTGATGTTGAACAAAAAGATATAAAGAATATTCATCTTAGCGTATATCCTCCTTCCGGTGCGGTACGAATAGCTGCTCCTTTAAGGCTTGATATGGACACAATAAGGGTATACGCACTATCAAAGTTAAGTTGGATAAGAAGACAGCAGGAAAAATTCAGAGGGCAGGTAAGAGAAACCCCAAGGGAATATTTAAATAGGGAAAGCCATTTTTTTAGAGGAAAACGATATCTTTTAAAAGTTATTGAGTCAAATGGTATACCGAGGATTGAGCTAAAACATAAAACAATGGTCATGTATACCAAAGTTGAAACAACGATGGCTAAGAGACAAATAATAATTGATGAGTGGTATAGGGCACAGCTTAAAACCCTTATTCCGCCACTGATTGAAAAATGGGAAAAGATACTCAATGTAGAAGTTAACGAATTTGGAATCAGGAGAATGAAAACAAAATGGGGTACATGCAATGCTGAAGAAAAACGAATTTGGATAAACCTTGAGCTTGCAAAAAAACCTCCAAATTGCTTGGAGTATATAGTGGTACATGAAATGGTGCACCTACTGGAAAGAAAACATAATAATATTTTTATAGCATATATGGATAAGTTTTTACCCAAATGGAAGTCTTACAAGGATGAGCTTAATCAATTACCAGTTAGACATGAGCAATGGAAGTATTAACAAAACCAAATGTAAAACCGGGGGCAGAGGTGATAAATATGAGCAGTGATTTTTTGAAAGGCAGAATAGAATATTGTCAGCTATTAATAAATACAATATTAGAATACAAATGCCCTGATGGTATTTGCAGAATAACTCAAAAAGAATTAGCTCAAAAAATGGGTAAATCTGCTTCAAGCATTTCCAAAACGATAAAACAATTCAGCTTGGTTGACAATTGTATTGAAACAATCTCAAGAGGAGAATATAGGGTTAATTGTGTTAATATTCTGGAAAAAGGGCCAATTTTTAAATCCATATTTATTATGGGAGTTCTGGCAGAGAATCCTGAAATAATGGATTTGCCTTACAAGGAACAAGCTGAAATTTATGGATTCTCAGTAAAAGAAGTACAGATTGCATACGGATATTTATTTTCTATTATTCCAAAACAAAGATAACTAGGCTATTCTATTCCATTAAAAAATAACATTCAACCTGAGTTGTATATAAAATGTAGTACGGAACGCTTCAGGGGTAAGGAAAAGTATACCAATGAAGTTTCATGGTATACTTTTCCTTACCTGACTCTGCAGGCCTCTTCGTAAGCCATGTCAAAGATACTGAAAGATTCTTATGGTATGGCTGCGTGAGCCTTTCTAAAGAATGGGGGGCAAAAA
>NZ_DATCTU010000053.1 GCF_036567765.1 Pseudobacteroides sp. | reverse complement strand
TTTGGAATAGCAGCAATATTTTCAACAGTAGGTGTAATCTACTCCCCTTCGTTAAGAATTTTTGGATTTTTATTTGGCCCGATATGGTTACCTGTTCTTTGTATAATACTTGGGCTAACAGTAGGTTTTATTATGAAAAATATTATTATAGATGTTTCAATTAAACAGACTGTACCTTGACTTATTATTTATTATTTAACTACCTTTCTTTTGCACTTGATTTCAATTATAATCCAAACGATAACAGGCAGAATTACTTGAAAGGGAAATGAATAGTATTGATACACATTAAAAGCCCAATATTTCATTTCCATAATGTTTTTGTACATAATATATGCAAAGAAAATCATTAACAAACCTGTTTGTATTGTAATCGACCTAGTTGTTATAATAGTCTTCATTTGATTGGGTGGCTTCTGCCAGCACAAAGGGTACCGTAAGTACAAAGGGACTGCCGTCAACAAATAAGGCTACTCTACCTTCTAAGAGCTTGGATGCTATAACATCGGGCCTTTCGCTGGCACCTATAGTCTCAAATGGTGAAAAGGGCTCATCTTTAATGTACTCCTGTATATATCCCGAATCTAATATACTGTCAATTACCATGCCGTCAAGGCGCCGCTCAAGTTCATTTATTATACTTTCCAATGCCAATCCCTCTAAATAGCAGATACAAGTTACAGTTCGTGTTCTCTCTCCAAGCTCCTTAAATTTAAACTTCAAATCCGGATTTTTTATTTTCCTCCGAATTAGGGATAGGTTAACAGCTATTGATTCGGTAAATCCCTCTCTTGGCCCGCGTATCACCCTTGCAGAATCCGGCTCGCTGATTGACCTTGACTGCCAGCCTTTTGAGCTTATTACCAGAACTTTATCATATCCTTCCAGTAAAAATATTGTGTCTCCATAAGTTATGTTTCTTACAATTTTATTTAAATCATTTGTCATAATGACTTTATTTGATGCTATTACTTTATGCTGTAGTTCCTCCAGAAGATTTGTCTTGTTTAATTCTTCTGCCAGGTTGTTGTTTAAGACAGGCATAATTATGTTTTCATTGATAATTTCAGAATTCACCATGCCCTCAATATATAATATACAACATTTTGCCTGGATCAAATGTTTATTTTGAAACCTTCTTGTGACCAGCATTTCATCACCTGAAAATATGTTTTCAAGTAATGTTATGTTTTCCTCAAGACGTTTTGTTAATGATATATTATTGTATTTATTATCAGATATTTTATTTGTTGTTTTAGTTGTTTTATCATTTTTTTGGCCAAACAAGAATAATCACCCTTTAAAAAGTTATTCTTTATTTTGCCCCTATTGATAAAAATTATTATACAGGATATGTATTACATCTGCTTTCTTACTATTTTATACTCGTCATTAAACTGGAAGTATGGGCAATTGTTAAATGTGTTGCTGATAAATTTACCCATTTCATCCTCGTCCAAATTAACCTGGCATACATAATAGTTATATTCATCATCATATATATAATTCATGCAGCAATCGCAATTTGTTTTACCTTTCATTTCAGTGATCCTCCCAAAAATATGGACGTGCAGTAAACCACAATATATCCTTAATCCAATATATTATCATATTTATAGATTGAATGCCATCACTAAGCAAAATTCTGAAGTCCCCCATGCACGACATAGAAAAAACGCAATTGTCAAACAACTGCGTTTTTCATATAAAATATTATTTTAATTCTTTTCATTTAGCTTAATTGAAACATGCTGTATAATTGCCGCCTATAAATTATTTCTGGTTTGAAAGCTGCTTTTCAGCCATTTCAATTAATTTCTTTGTGATATTTCCTCCAACCTTACCTGCATCCCTGGAAGTTATATCACCATTGTATCCATTTTTTAAATTTACTCCAACCTGTGAAGCAATTTCGTATTTCATCTTATCCAAAGCATTTGCTGCCTGTGGTACTACTTTATGATTATTATTATTATTAGCCATAATTTTAACCTCCTGTTTTTTTAGAATGGTTATATATTGCATTAATATATTGTGGAGGTTTTTATTATTTTATGTATACCAAATTATTATAAGGCAAAATATGTATATATCCTATCATTTATAAATAGTAAGGAATAGACAATGCTTCAACACTCTGTCTATTCCTTGATGTCTCAAGCTATATTATTCGGAAATCATTTGCTCTGCCATCTGAATCATTCTTTTTACCATCTGACCGCCTATTGGCCCGCCTTCCAAACCGTTTTGTTTTGCTGGAACGTCTCCCTTATAATGGTCATTGTTTTCTTTTATATACTGAAGATGTCCAATTTCTTGTGCACATTCTATTTTGAACTTTGTAAGTGCTTCTCTGCTTTCCGGTACTAAAGGATTTTTTCGACTTGACATGGTTTCACCTTCTTCACTAAATGTATTTTCAGATTTATTATTTGCGTTTTTTATTATAACTTGTCAATAAATTTTTAGTCAAACTGGGATAAAGTTGAATTTTCCATAATTTGAATGCATTAAATAATCCCAGGCTTATGATCAGGGGATTCTTTATACAAATCAATATTCAGTTTCCCGCTAGTATCCAATTCTGCTAAAAATATATCTTCAGCTTTTGAAGCACCGTATTTCTTTATTTCCTGGTTTAGCCATGCCTTATCTAACTTAGCAAATTTGAGGTTATTGTATTGAATTTCACCGTCGATGATTAGTGGCAATGTAATTCCTTCATATGGAGTGTCTATCTTTAAGTCATTTGGTGTGACCGGACGGCTTTGGGATGTCGGGATTACTGAAAGATTACCATCAGGCTCTATTATTGCAAATTCTACATCAGATACCTTTGTGTATCCTTGCAGTCTTAATAAGGAAATTAAGAATGGTAAATTCATTCTATTACGTTTTAAAGCATTTTTGTCTATTTTTCCGTTTACAATAATGATATCCGGTTTTGCATCAAAGTTATAGAATTTCTTATTCAAAGATATCCGACCTATGATGACAGCTACAGCAGCTATTGTTACTGAGCCCAAAAATGCTTTTGAACTTACCTTGAACACTAAAGGCTCTGCTGCAACATTTGCCAAAATCATTAAAGCTGTGAAGTCATAAGAGGTTAATTGTGAAATAGACCTCTTTCCGATTAATCTTACGCAAAACCATGAGAACAATAGAACAAGAACACAACGGAAAATATATATTAGCGCTTCCATATATAGCCCTCCTTATGGATCTGGTATAAACTTCCTAAAATTTTCCCATAGTTTCAAAGTTGATAATGACTGATTGACAGTTTCCGTTACATCTTTAGTTTTGACTCCACCCTTAATTCTAGATATATTGTCCAAAAAAAGGGAATAATCAGCTTCCGCATAATTGATTGCAAGGAGATATTTGCATTTTTTCCAAGATTCAAGTAGTTTAGTGACAGATTGTTCAGCCTCTTCCCATTTATCATGTTGTGCATATTCTATTATATTATTCAGTTGGCTGACAATTGGCTCACCTGAAGGAAAAGCTATGCTTTGAGCAGCAAAATATATGGTGAAAATTAGGAGAATAATACCAAGAAGTCCATAAGTTATTGTTCTGTTCCTCAAGTGTTTGGCCTCCCTATTCTATTCCGTATTGTCCATGCTTTTCCTCAGCATCCGGCTGTTTAGCGGATATATAAAGGCTTCCTTCAGAATCAAGCCCTGCATAAAAAACTTGTTCTACTTTCGAAACACCTTGGCTTGATAGCTGAGTATTTAGCCAACTTTCATCCAGATTCACTGATTTTAAATTTTCTGCTAATACCTTTCCATCCATAATCAAATCTTTTGTCAAGCCTTTATAACTTGTTGGAATTTTCATATCAGATGGTGTTAGTGGTGCCTTCTGTGATTTAGGAAGGACGGATAACTGACCATCATTTTCGATAATAGCAAACTCAACATCTGCATAATTAAATATATTCTTTTCTCTTAAAAGGGTAGTCAGCTCATTCATGGTGAAGCGTACCTTTTTTAAATTCTTATCAATAATCCTCCCGTTTTCAATAGCTGTAACAGGCTCACTGTTGGTGAGTTTCCTGACCCAAACACTTTTTATATGCAGGTAGCCGGTTATAATCGCAAGAGCACCGAGTGTTAGTAGGACAGCTGCAGCATTAGCAGTAGTATTATTCGGCCCCATTGCCAGATTGGCAGTTACTGACCCTAAAGTTATTATTACAGCAAAGTCGAAGAATGTCATTTGAGAAAGTCCTTTTCTCCCCATAAGCCTTGCAACGACTAAAAGAAGAAGGTAGGCAACTATTGCTCTAGTAACAGCATTTGTAATAATTTGATACATTAAAATATCTCCTTGGTATTTTTGTTTACATAACCTATTTTGACCAAAGGAGATATTATTTATTATAGCAAATTTAGGGTTACACATACTTCGTTTTATATAAAACTAATTAGGTTCTTCCTTTACAAGTATATCATTTACAATTTATTGGTGAGATATCCTAAGAAATTAAAACTATTTGTTTTTACGGCTTTTTTAATTACTCTTCGTCACTCTTGTACTCTAAAATATCTCCAGGCTGGCATTCCAAAGCCTTGCAAATCTGCTCCAAAGTTAACAATCTGATTGCTTTTGCCTTTCCGTTTTTTAATATAGAGAGATTAGCCATTGTTATTCCAACTCTTTCAGATAGCTCTGTGACGCTCATTTTCCTTTTTGCAAGCATAACATCAATATTAATTATAATTGCCATATTATCACCTCATACAGTTAAATCATTCTCAGATTTTATATCTATGGCTTCTTTTAAAAGCTTCTGAAGCACCCCTGCAAAGACTGCAATCACAGAAGAAGCAAAAACAATGAGCAATGGAAATGCCACAAGACCGGGAGCGTCATCTGCGTCCGCTACGGGAAATACGAGTGGTGCGATTACTGCAAATAAAATACTGATTATGATTGCACAGTACTTTATATTCTTTAGTGCATTTACAGATAATTCTGAGAAAGCCTTGTTCTTGTCAATGTAGCATAATAGCCTGAATGCCTGATACAGAGCAAAGTAATAGGAAATAGCTGATATATATGCAGCAATTATGACGGGAAAAGGTAAGTAGTCTATAAAGCCGGGCAACCAAAATATGCACAGAGCAAGAACCGGAATTCCAATAAGTATTACAGCTATTTTTAAAAAGAGTGTTTCTACTCGTTTCATAAAAGCACCTCGCTTATTTATTGTTAATTTTATTTTAGCATAATATTTATCGTTAATCAATAAAAACATATCGAAATCTGTTATATATTTATTGTTATTGCGGTTGAGGATACTCGGTAGCATAAAAGTGTTTTGCCATTATGGATACATCTTTCATATTGATAACTTTATCAAGGTTTAGGTCGTATATATCGCTATACCACTCATTATCACTGTCAACATTGAACACCTTGGCCAATACAATCAGATCCTGCATATTTATAATATTGTCTTTATGAAAATCCCCTCCCCATATATAAATGGGGTTTTCTATCAAACCTAGTTCTACTGCTGAATTATTTATTATAATATTATGTATATACCTATGCATATAACAACTTTTAACAATTTTTATTGTATATCCTTGTAAGTTTTTGGGTACATTGACAAACTTAAAGTATCCATCACTACCGGTCCACATTTTTCTTTTCAACTCAACCAGTTCAACACTGATATTTCTTTTGGTTATATCATTTTTGTCCAAACCTGCTATATCCGGAGATACAAATCCGGATATGGAAAATGTCTCTTGGTTTTGATTTGTTTCATTTGAATAAAAGTTGGGAATTGTAAATGCTACCATCCCAAATCCGATAACAGTGCCGTCATTTTTTAAAACAACTGTATGATCCATTCCTGCTGATACCTGCTTAACATTATTCAGCCCATCAGGTACATAATGCTGATTTAATCCGTTGTCTCCCCAAGCAGTAATAGTGCCGTCCTCTTTCAATGCAACCATATGCAAATCACCAGCAATCAGTTCTCTTACATTTTTAATGTCATCTGGTAATTTTAAGGATTCATAGTTATTAGCTCCCCAGTAAACAACAGTCCCATCCTTTTTCAATGCAAAAGAAGAGCTGTAACATGCAGCAATAGATTTAACATCCTTCAATCCTTTTGGAACATTACACTGCCCACCTTCATTATTTCCCCAGGCAACGACAGTGCCATCTTCCTTTAATGCCATTGAATGGCTTTGGCTTGCAGCTATTTGTTTTACATTCCTAAGGCCTACGGGAACACTGCATTGGCCGTTATCATTTAATCCCCAGGCAACAACAGTGCCATCTTCTTTCAATGCTAAAGAGTGATTATAACCTGCTGCTATGGACTTTACATTATTCAAATCCTTAGGAACATCATCTTCTCCATAAATATTATTCCCTACAGCAACAACAGTCCCGTTTTCTTTTAGACCTAAAATATGTGCCCCTTTCCCAGAAACACTTTTTATATCGGTAAAATCTGTATTTGGTATTTTCAAATTCGTATTGTAATAAAATTTTAATGCTGTAACACCTTTATCACTTACAATTAATTTACTATGGTGAAATGATTGAATACTTTTAATTTTGCCTATTTTTGAAGGTACAATACACTGTCCATATGCACTATAACCCCACGTTTCTATAGTCCCATCGCTTTTTAATGCAACCGAATGATACCCTCCTGCCGAAATGGAAACTACATCCTTTAGATCCTGGGGAACACTACATTGTTCAACATCATTTTTTCCCCAAGCAACAACAGTACCGTCTTCTTTTAGAGCTAAAGTATGGTTTCCTCTCGCCGAAATTGCTTTTACACCTTTAAGACCTCCCGGAACATTACATTCTCCATATTCGTTTGTTCCCCAGGCAACAACAGTCCCATCTTCCTTCAATGCCACAGAAAAATCATCACCGGCTGAAATTGCTTTGACATTTTTAAGACCAACAGGCACATTACACTGTTTTTCCAGCTTACTTCCCCACGCGGCAACAGTGCCATCACTTTTTAATGCAACAACATGTCCATATCCTGCTGCAACTGATTTAACATTTATAACATCCTTTGGAATGTTGTGCTGACCGTATACAGTCATTCCCCAAACTATTACATTTCCATCGGCGTTTAATGCACATGCAAAATCCGATGTTGCCGATATTTGTATAATATTTTTTAGATTTGAAGGCATTTTGTTATACCCAAGGTCGGTAGTAGACTCTACTGTCCCATCTTCCTTTAATGCTAAAATAAAACCCAAACCACTGGCCAATTGTTTAACATTATTTATATAACCCGGTATAATACATTGGTTATAGTTATTTTCACCCCATGCAACTATTGTCCCGTCCTCTTTTATTGCTGCTGTGTTATTGGTTCCGGCTGCGACTGATTTGAACCGCAGATTATTAATCGGTTCATCCTGAGCCGTTACGCTTATGGGCACAGACATATTAATAATTAAAATTATTGAAACCAATACACAAAATTTTCTAATCATTTGAATGCTCCTGTCTTTTTTATACATATTAATACTCTAATATTGTTTTGTTGACTCCAATACATATTATAACCACTTTACCTTCTAATTCCAAGCCATATCGAATATGATTTTACGGAAGGAAGTGGTTGGGCAATGAAAATATTTATTATCACTATAAAGAAGAAAAGACTAATGCTGACAGCATATCTGTTGACATTGATTATTGGGGGTGGTTTAGTTGCAAATGCAATATTTGATAACAATATAGGGGTTTTTAACAGCAACCCGAATGAAAATAAAATGCTAGAAGACATACACAAACTTAAAAACCTGCTTGATTCACTGATTCATCAAGAACAAAAAATCGTCTATGAAAAGGATGATAGAATCGTACATAATTATGCTCATTTTACCCCACCTCCACCCTTATCAGAATCTAAACTGAGTAAAGTTGTAAGAAACGGCGAAGGGGTGAGATTTAGATTCCTTTACAATGAACCGCTTTATCTTAGACCTATATTTGACCCCAGCTGGAAATCAACATTCTACCGAGGTTGGTTGGATATTCCGGTAAAAAATATGGAAGCCCACCACAAAATATTTGCATTCTCAATAGGAGGAAGTGCCAACTACGATATAGTCGGAAGTTTAGGGTACTCTCCAAAATCACCTCCCATTGCTCCACTAGATAATCATCGTAATATAAACCTTTTGATTTTTTGTTTTAATGTAAGAAATGTAAAAACATTCGAAGACCAGGTAGCATTGATAGGTGAGCCAAAACAAGCCGGAGCCCAAATAGTTTCTATTGTACAAGACGATTTACTGCCCCCAGGGGTAAACAAAAAGGACTTTCTATTTCAACTTTCTACCTCAGGGGGTTACGAAATAGATTTCATTAGAAATAATGTCATTAGGTATGAATACCTTATGCAAATAATCAAGGAAAATACTGTAGGTGCTTTTGATCCTCTTGAAAATGAATACAAATCCCAAGAAAAATTGCTTATTGAAAACGCAGCACTTAAAAAGGAACTTTCTTACTTTATTCCTTTAAAAGATGAAATAATTCGCCAGAAAACCTGCGATAGTGTTTTAGGCAGTCAAACCGAATCAGACAACCTGCAATCTATAATCCCGGGAGGAGAGAAAATTCCTTTTAGTTATAACTATATAAATCCAGTATATAAACGGCCGTTGTACGACCCATCTTGGAATGCAAACTACAAAAGAATGTGGTGCTATATCCCAAAACAAGTCGAATATAACTTACACCGCCTTCTCGTGGTACCAAAAAACAAAGAAAATGAGAAAGACTTTTTCGGAACATTGGGGTTTCATGAAAAATTCCAGCCTATAAAGCCTGAACAATGCGGCCTTATGGTTTATAATTTTAATGTTTCCGACGTTAAGTTGTATAACAACCAATTGATTCTTGTGGGAACACCATCAAGGGCAGGTGCCCAGATTGTAACAATTAGCCGCAGCAACCTAAAGGCTTATGGCGAATATAGAGTAAGGCTTGTGACTCCTGACAATTCGGAGGTAGATTGCAACATCTTAATACCGTAAATGTTAGGCTGCCTTTTAAAACAGTCTATATATATTATATCCAATGTAAAAGAACACCTCTCGCATCATAAACAAGGACTTGCTCTTCATGGTCTTGTACTTTGTTGATGGCGTGGGTGAAGAATAAGCATTAAGTCCATAGTCTTCAGCCATTAACATTGCTCTTTTCATATGTAATGGATCACTCACAATTATTACAGCAGACATACTATTTTCTTTTATGATTTTTGCTGCATATGATATGTTCTCCTGAGTGATTGTAGATTGCTCCTCTATAAAAATATCATTCTCAGGTACTAAATTTTCTACTGCATAACTTTTTGCTATGCTTGAATCTGAACGAATGTTATTTTTTCCTTTTCCACCAGTGAAGATCAGCTTGTCCACATATCCGTTCTTATACAACCAGATTCCATGCCTGATTCTTTCTTCAAACACTGGTGAAGGCTTGTTTCCCCAAACCCCTGCCCCCAATACTATGGCGGCATCAGACTTCGTCATCTCATTGGTGTTTGCATATAAATATATATCAACCGTTACATATATAACATAACTAATAAGCAAAATTATTATGATGTTTAAAATTTTTTTAAGTTTTATTTTGTATCTCATTTTACGAATGCCTTATTGCCCTTGCAAGCTCAATTTATCATAATTTTCACAAATCCGAATAAGTTCATCTCTCACTTCCATCAAGGCAAACCCCAAAAGGTTTAAACCTTTCCACTCCGAAGGATTTTCTATACGATTGTCATCAGCCGCTATTCCTATTCCCCATATATTATCATAAGGACTGGCTTCAACAATTACATTATTTTTTCTCTCTATTAAAAATCGTCTAAGACTATCATTTTGGACAAACTTCGCATAATTACCATTTAAAATTATGGAGTATCGCTTACTCTTCCATACCTTTTCATCAAAGTTTCTTACTTTTGTTCCCAATCCCTTTATCTGCTTAGGGTCCTTGCTTTTTAATATCTGCTCTAATATTTCTTCATCCATAAACAGCCGTGCTTTCTCAGCCATCATATACTGCTCCATACAGCAGTATGTATTTGTATCAATTTTAAAATCAGACATCCACCACTGACTCAAACAGGATTTTGTTATACTACCATCATAAGATGGTTGATGTCCCCAGAAAAAAAGATACTTTAAATTTTTGCCTGATCGAAAATCCTTTTGCAAATCACCAAGCGAATAATTCATATTACCATCTTTATTCCAAAGAAGATATCCATCACTATCGTAAAAATCCTCTTCTTGAGAATCTTCTTCATACCATCCAACCCAGCCTTTTGGTGTAGGAAACATTCGCTGATATTGTTTCTGTTCTTCATTAGATAAAGCACAATACCATTCCCCAAATTTGAATATATAACCCTCTCCAGATTCCATCCGCCAACCAATGCTGTATCTGCTGATGTATGGATACATAAACCATGGAGGAGCCATCGGATTTTTTATATCGTATGTTTTATTCACTGTATTTCACTCATTATATCTATTACCAAAGTGTGTTCTTGCTAATATATGACATCAAAGTCCACCCGGCATTACAAGTTTTGTTTTCAATTGCTCAATTATCAATTATATTTGTATACAAAAGAAATACAATGTTTCCAACAATTATATCCATTCTGTTTCTGTTGATATTAGGTAATAAAAGTGATAATATAAGTAAGTTATGGAAAGCAATACTATACCAAGCTAGGGGGGAGTAATAATTTATGAAGTTACAAAAGACACTTACAATTTTATTGATTTTCACTTTCTTGTTTTCATTTGTACCAAACATATCAATGGCTTCTAAGGGAATATCCGTTATAGTTGATGGTAGTCTTATCCAATTTGATGCCCAGCCGTTCATTGACACTGCTGGCAGAACCATGGTACCCGTGAGGTTTGTAGCAGAAAAGCTTAATGCCACCGTTAATTTTGAAGAAAAGTACAACAAACAATTGATATTAATTTCAAAAAACAAGCTTACAATACAACTAACCATCGGTGATGAAATGCTTATAACCCGTACCGAAGGTATTGAAAAGCCTGCATATACCTATATGGATACAAAACCCATCATTAAAGACAGCAGGACATTTATACCGTTACGCTATGTTGTGGAAACATTAGGTGCCACTATCAATTGGAACAGCAACACTTCTACTATTACAATAAGCTCAAAATACATAGGTACAGAAGATTCTTCAGGTCAAAGAGATTATGGTGCAAGATTCGAAATATTAAAGCCTAAACTTGGAGTAGCACCCGACAGGAAATTTATATTTCCTATTAAATATTACGATTACAAAGACGGCCACATAGGAAATGACTATGCAGAGGTTTACTCTGATCCTGCATGCCTTAATAAGGTTTTTGCGTCCATCGATCTTGAGCCTTCAAAGGATTATAAGACAGCATCACTGGTTATTTCACCTCCAATAGGCCCAAATCTTAGAAAAAGCTATGATGATCAATATGTATGGGGTGAAGGTCCAAGCTTTTATATCGTTTTCAAAGCCGATATAGAAGCAAATAAATTCACCAAGCTTGATAAGTTCAGACGTATGATGTTTACAGTATCAACACCTGTCGACATCCCAACCCTTCAGTTTTCTCTGTCCTCACAAGGTTTGGCTACTCTGAAGTGGAGCAAAGTCGAAGGTGCAGATGAGTATAAAGTCTATGCAGGATTTGATGATGTATTGGACGAGGTTATTGCAACCACAAAAGATACTCAATACAGCAGCTTTACACCACCAGAACATAAGGAAACCATAAATTTTGATTTTATGGATCGGTATGCAGTTGTAGCTGTAAAAGACGGTAAAGAGTCAAGATTAAGTAACGTTATTGACTCTAAAGACTATGACCAGTTAATCCCTCAAACCATGTCCTACAAGGATGGGGATAACAGAATTGAATTATCCTATAAATCATTTAAAGACCTTCCATCAGCAGTGGATTTATCAACACTTGCAGGCTACGATGCACCAGTGCTGCCTTACAAAGTCAAATTTGACTTCAAAAATGCAGCAAAATTTACAAGAAGTTATCTTAGCGGATATACTCTTCCATATAAGATACTCAATACTCCTTTCACCGGAACAACAGAAGTTATGTGCGAAGATAAAGAGGATGCTTTACTTGCTGAACTTCAAAAATCACAGGATAAAATAACATCCAATAACGGTGTTATAGATCCTCCTGTTCCTCAAAGCACAAATGAATCTAAAATAAAAGAAGAAAAGCCAGATCCTAAAAAAGAGGATACCGCTGAAAAAATTAAACCTGCTAAAAATGACCTATACAGCTATCTGACCGAAAACATGATAAAACAGAATAAAGACATTGACGTAAGTGCATACGATGAAGCCATGGACTGGGGCTATCTTAAAGACCTGGTTTTCAAAATTTTCACACAAGAGCCTTTGGTTATGGATGCAAAAGGTTTTAGTTTTGATTACTATAACAAAAAATTAAGTGTTACTTATACACCTGACAATGATATACAGTCAAAAATAAGTGCAGTTAAGGCTGAAGCCAAGAAGGTTATTTCTCAAATTATCAAGCCGGGCATGTCTTTAGCTGAAAAGGAAAAAGCGATTCACGACTATATCACCAATTCTGCAGAATATGATTGGGAAGCATTAAAGAACGGTGAGAAAAATGATTACAAAAAGGTTGACGACATTTTTAAGGACTCCTTCAATGCTTACGGTATACTTGTTAAAAAAGTGGGAGTATGTGCAAGCTATGCTGCTTCATTTACACTCTTGTGCAGAGAAGCAGGTATTGATGCAATTACTATAACAGGAACAATGAATGGTGTGGGGCATGCCTGGAACAAATTCAAGATCAATGACAAATGGTACAATGTGGATGCTACCAACAATGATAATCGTGAATATCCGGTATATAATGCATCTGATTCTTCTATCCGCCCTCAATTTGTCATCGAAAATGATTTCGAACTTGACGAGAATGTAGAAAAATTTATGACTGATGATAATTCTCAAGACTATTTTACTATTAATAAACTGACTGCCAAGTCAATAACCGATGCTTTTACATTAGCCAATGAACTGGCAAAGACTAAAAACAATTTCTCAATAAAAGTGCTTTCCTCTACTCCAATAGATGGATTTGATATCATGACAAACAGAGAATTAATACCCGAAGGATTCTCTTGTACAGAGCCGTTTGCATCAGTAATAACCTTTATAAAGGAATAATTTCCTGGCTATTTAAAAAAGTCTTCCATGTATCTCAAACAATTCATGGAAGACTTCTTCTTAAACTATCCTTTAAATGCAATGGCATCAAGTTGAAATTGAAGCCCATCTTGACCTCCCTGATGAGCAAACTCTGTTTGAATTGATTTTCGAGCTGGATACTTACCTTTAAATCTTTCTTTGATCACCTTTTCCATTATAGGTATATCCCAAATATCTCTAAATAAACAATCCATCTTAACGACTGATTCTAAAGTTAACCCGATTGATTCCAACCGCATTTGCAAATGGTCAAATGCACCATTTATTTGATTTTCAATAGACTGGCCAATGTTTCCTACACAATAACTTATAAAAACAAAATCACCAGCCTCGACAATTCCAGAGTGTGCCCATTCTTCATTAACATCACTTCTAATGATTTCTCTCATATAATTCTTCCCTTCGTATGTCATTCTTTTTCCTACAGGTGAATAGATAGCATAGCATTATATTCTTCTATGTTATTTATTAAAACTCGTTATCTAGGTTTTTTTTCTTTTCAAAAAAAGCTTTCTTCATGATTTCATGCTCTTCATTTTTACAAGTCTTTCTACAATTTGGCTCAAAAATCATTGTTTTTCTAAATGTCTCACTAATCTTTTCACAAGGATATAATTCACATTGACCACAATTTGCTATTTTTCTGCTGCTTACACATTGAATAATCTGATATCTACACCAATTTTTAGGCTTACATCCAGTACACTTTATTTCATTATTGCTAACCACCTTATCCCTATACCCAATTTTATACCATAATTTAGCTGTTTTGTGTAATTCTTCAGCTGTCTTTGGCAAATACCTTGGGCATACGCTACAATCATTTCCACATGCAGCAATTATCTGTTTCATAAATATAATCCATTCCTTTCGCTTCACTCAAGGCACAAAACGTAATGAAAACGGTGCTGCTGAGTGATTTTTATTTTATAATCAGTCCATAGGGGTTTCGGTAAACTACAAATCACGGGAAGGTGAGTGGGCTGC
>NZ_DATCTU010000052.1 GCF_036567765.1 Pseudobacteroides sp. | reverse complement strand
TGAATAGGTTGTTATGAATATATATAAATAAAAATTTTAATTAATTTAGGAGGTTAAAAATGAAATTTAAAAAGGTTTTAGCGTCAGCATTGTCTGTTTCTATTTTACTATCAACTGCCGGAATGAATATAACCTCATTTGCAGCAGGAAAACAGGGAGGCAATAGTTCTTATAGGCTACATTTAAGATCATCAAAGTTTGAAACTTATAAACAAAATAAAAAGAGCCAAGTAGATTATAAGACAGATAACTCTTCAAAAGAAAGCAGCCCATACATAATAGTATTTAATGGGCCTATTACAGATGAAATGAAAGATAATGTTATTAAGCAAGGTGCTAGTTTACTTGACTACATTCCTGACTTTTCATTTGTATCTTTTTTAACAAATGATACTTTGGAAAAAGTGAAGAAGGTTGAATGCATCACAGACGTAATACCATATCTGGATGAATATAAGATTGATCTGGATCTTATGGAAAAAATAAAAAGTAATGATGAAAAAGTTATGGAAGAAGAGGTTGATATACAAGTAAGCACATTTGATAATGGATCAGATGAAGTATTAAGTGAAATTAATAAAGATGGAACATCAAAGGTTAAGAAAAGAAGTGATCTTAAAAAAGTTAAAGTTAAGCTCAAATCTTTAAATGAATTATCTAAACTAAAATCAGTAAAATATATAGAGAAGACCCGTAATTTTAAATTACATAACGATGTTGCACGGGGCATAATAGGGGGAGAACTACTGAAAACATTAGGCTATGAAGGAGAAGGACAAACTGTCTGCGTGGCAGACTCTGGATTGGATAAAGGAAATCCAGGCCTTTATAACAATAATCTTCATAGTGACTTTTCCGGAAGGGTTACAAAAATAATAGATAAAAACAGCGGAGATGGGAGTGATAGTAACGGACATGGTACCCATACTGCAGGTTCTGTTTTAGGTAATGGGCAGATGTCTGGAGGAAAAATAAAAGGAACGGCACCAAAGGCAAAGCTTATAGTTCAGGATATTATCCCTGACTCGCTAGGTAGTATAAGGTTTTCCGAGACTTTATATGATTTACTAAAAGAGGCTTATGAGAATGGTGCAAGAATACATACAAATTCATGGGGATCTTCAGAGGGTGGATCCTATACGGAAAACTCAATAAATGTTGATAAATTTATATGGGACAATAAGGATATGACTGTGTTGTTTTCAGCAGGGAATGATGGAAGATCAGGTGCAAGCAGTGTAGGTTCCCCTGGAACAGCAAAGAACTGTATAACAGTAGGAGCATCGGAAAACTTCAGACCTTATATGCCGATTGAAGAGGGGTTATCAAAGTCTGATGATCCAGATGAAAGGGCGATATTTTCAAGCTATGGATGCAAGGATGGAAGGATTAAGCCTGATGTAGTTGCTCCAGGCTCATACATAGCTTCCACAAGATCAAGTGTGGTCCAATATTCTTCTAATTATTCTGAGAATACAAATTATGAGTTTAAGAGCGGTACATCAATGGCAACACCTCTTACAGCCGGTTCAGTAGCGGTAATTCGTGAATATATACAAAAAACTTTAGGCATTAATAATCCAAGTGCTGCACTTATAAAGGCTTTTATAATTAACGGTGCCTTAACTTACGGATATACAAACGAGAAGGGTTGGGGAAAAGTAAATATTTATGATTCATTATTAGCTACAAAGGTTATTGATCAAAACTCAACCATTAAAACAGGACAGAAGTTAACTTATGAGTCAAGCTTAAATGTGACAAGTACAGACAAGCCCCTTAAAGTGTCTTTGGTTTGGACCGATTATCCGGGGAGTGTTTCTGCTTCGAAGGCTCTTGTTAATGATATAGACCTGAAGGTCATATCACCTGATGGTAAAGTAATTTATAGGGGTAATGATTTTACATCACCTTTTAATTCTGAAGCGGACAGGCTAAATAATGTTGAAACAGTTACAATTGATAACCCGGTCAAAGGTCAATACAGGATAGAAGTTGAAGGGTATAATATTCCATGTGGTCTTCAACCATTTTCGTTGGTTGCATCATATGACTTCTTTGGTATACCGTGCAACTTAAAGGCAGCTTCAACAGTGGATCTAATAAATGTCAGCTGGAGTGCTGTACCCGGAGCTACAGGCTATGATATTTCAGTGGATGGAACAGTTATAAGCATCACAGATACAAGCTATATCCATAAAAATCTTGATTACAGCACAAATCACAAATATAGGGTGAGGGCTAAAAATGATGAAAAGATTGGAGAGTGGAGCAATACTATTATGGCCTCAACTCTTCTAAATACTACGACTATCTCAGGCAAATCTACAACTGCCAATATTAATCTAACATGGAAGCCAGTTGAGGGAGCAGAATTTTATGATGTTTATTTTGAGGGTCAGCTGTTTGAACAAACACAGGGTACTACTACAAAATTGACCGCAATTGAACCAAATTCACCGTATAACTTTGCTGTAAGAGCAAGAACAAATTTTAATACAAGTGAATCAATTGACTTTACTATAAATACTCTAGATAGCGGTTTGGAGACGAAAGCTTCCATGAAAGAACCAAGAGCTGAATTTTCAGCAGTTGCAGCAAGTAATGGGAAAGTGTATGTTTTTGGAGGTAAAAATGGAGATTCTACTTATTTAAGTACAGTTGAGGAATATGATCCTGAAAATGATATGTGGGCAAGCAAAGACATTATGAAAGAAGCCAGGGCAGGTGCAGCGGTTGTAGAAGGAAGTAACGGCAAAATCTATGTCATAGGCGGATATAATGGATCATACTTGGATACAGTGGAAGAATTTGATATCTTAACGGGTAAATGGACCGAGAGGGCTCAAATGATAACCCCAAGAAGTGGTTTAGGTGCAGCATTTATTGATGGAAAGGTTTATGCTATAGGTGGTACTAATGAATCTCCACTAGATACGGTAGAAGTGTATGACCCTGAAAATGATATTTGGACTACAGGAAAAACAATGCCTACAGCACGCAGTAATTTTGGTGTTACAGTCAAGGATGGATCTATATGGGTATTAGGAGGTGTATGCGGTACAGCAGAAGTTAAAGCTGTTGAGGTGTTTAGTCCCTCTTTGGAATCTTGGGATATTAAGAAAAATTTAAATAAATGGAATTCAGATTTTCCATTGTCACAGATTGATGGAGTATTTTATTCATCAGGTGGCAAAAATTCAAATAAAATTGAAGAATATGAACCTTTAACTGGTTTAACGACAGCAAGGAGTACATTGCCGGTGAGTTTGCATGGCCACTCATCTGTTGCATTAAACGGAAAGTTGATTATAATAGGCGGTTATAACGGTACAAAATATGAGGATGTTTTGTATAGCTACACCCCGGATATGGGAAAGTGGACAAGGAAAAATGATATGATATATCAAAGGTCATTCTTTACTTCTACTGTTGCGAATGGAAAAATATATGCCTTTGGTGGTTTTGGAGGAAAAAATTATGAATTGTCAAGTCTTGATACAGTTGAAGAATATGATCCTGTAAACAACCAATGGACTGAATGTCCAAAGATGTCATCTACAAAAGTTAACCTGGCATCAGCCGAAGTAAACGGAAAAATATATGTTTGTGGAGGAGCAAATGTACACCCTTCTCCATATGATTTTTATGATAATACGGAAGAATATGATCCAGTAAATAAAAAATGGGCACTTAAAAATAAAATGCCTGAGAAAAGATATATGCATGAGGCAGTATCCTTAAACAATTATATGTATGTTGTTGGAGGCAGAAAGGCAGTTTATAATGAGGCGATTCAAGATTATGATGTATCTTTGGCAGATAACATTTTAAGATATGACCCTGCTAAAAATAGATGGACAACCTTAGCAGCAATGAATATTCCTAGGGTTAATCATTGCGTTACTGTTGCAAACGGCAAGATTTACGCAATGGGAGGTCAGGATGAAAGAGGAAAAGTTTTAGATTCAATAGAAGAATATAATCCTGCACTTAATAAATGGATTATCAAAAAGCCAATGCAAACTACAGAATTTCAGTTTGGCGTTTTCAGTCTCAATGACAAAATTTATGTAGTTGGAAATAGGAGTGAAGATTTTAAGGAGTATGATCCTAAAACTGAAACCTGGACAAAAAAAGGAAACTTTGTCTACAATGCTTACAGGCACAAAGTTGAATATGTTAATAACAATGCATATGCCATAGGTGGTTTGAATTTTCACGATATGCTTATAGCTTTAGATAGTGTGTATGCTTCTGATGACTTTATTTCAAAACTTTCAATAGGCAGTATTGTCATGGAACCAAGGGAAGGTAAAAAATCAGTTCCTATTACAATTAGTAATATTCCAACAGATGGGGTTTACAAAGCTGAAGTGGCAGTGGATTTCGACCCGACAAAGCTTTCTGTTTTAAACGTAATGGCAGGTGAGACTATACCTGCAAGTTCATCCTTTACTTATACTGTTAACAGAAAGATAGGAAAGATAACTGTAATATTTACTGGAGATATAAAATCCAATAAACTTATAAAAACAAACGGTATATTGGCCAATATAGAGTTTGATGTTCTTGATACCATACAAACTATAGGAAGTACAGCAGTTAGTTTTGATAATAGTATATGTAAATTATATAAATCACCTACGTATCAATACCAAGGTATCAAATTTAATAACGGGTCTATAGATATATTCATATATGGAGATGTAGATGGAACATCTACTGTTACGTTGGATGACTATACAATAGTAAAAAACTATATATTGGATACAATACATAGCTTTCAGTATGATTATGGACGGCTGGCTGCAGATGTAGATGGAAACGGTTTGGTAAATACCTTGGATGCAGGTTTTATTAATAAATATTCCAGGGGCTTTATACCCAAGTTTCCAATACAACAATAGTATAGATATAAGATATAAAAGTTATTACAGCTGGCAGAATAGAACATAAACATTGGGATTTATAAAAAAATATCAAATGTCAACATATCTTAGAGGGTTTGTTGACATTTGATAAAACATTAACCTCTTAAAGTATTCAAACAACCTTATTGCTCTGCCAGCTTTTTTTTATCCATTACTTCAATGTATTTCTTGCTGGTTTTATCTGTATAAACTTTTAATGATTCGTTGTAACAATTTAATGCAAGTCGTTTATTTTCTTCGTTGTTTTTTATACCCGATAATGATAAATAAGCATCACCAAGCTTTTTATAGGTAGATGCGAAGTTGTCTGGAAATATGTCCATTGTAAAAATATTTAAACATTCTTTATATTCATTGATACTTTTTAGGAGATTCTCTTCATGGTTTTCAATGCCGCTTAGGATCTGATAAGCATTTCCGGAATTTATTTTAAGAGAAGCATAATACTCCGGAAAAGAATCGGATGTAAAAAATTCTGATGATTCTTTGCATATATCAATGGCCTTTTTGGCATTAGTGAGAGGATCAACATTTAGGCCAGCAAGATGAACTAGTGTTGATGAAAGATTTGCCCGGCAATATGCATAATAAACAGGATTGTTATCTTTAGGGCAAAGTTCTAATGCTTCTTCATAGCACTTTACTGCACTAAATGCTATATCCTTATCTTTAAAACTGACACTTTTGCTATGATACGTTTTTCCCATCTCAATTAATATTTTTATGTATTGCTCAGAGTGCTTTTTAGCATTATATATTTTTAGGGAGTTATCAAAAGCTTTTAATGATTTATCATAGTAATCTTTATCATTTTTGTAATCTGCAACCCTGTTGTATGTAACTCCATAATCTGACTGAAGTTGGGCATAAGCCATTGGATATTGGTCAACAGTATAAATTTTTGAAGATTCATCAAAGGCTTTAAAAGCTTTATCAATATTTTCATCAAAATCTAAATAAGAAGACAATTGTAAGAAAATAAGGCCTAATTGATTTTGAATATGAGCATAACCTGAGGGAGATTGATCAATGGTATAAAAACTAAGTGATTCATTAAAGTATTTAGTTGCTTTTTCAAAGTTTTCCATTGGTGACTGCATTTCAGCTAAAAACTGGTGAGCAATTCCTTTATAGAATTGTATTTGAGCATAATCGTCAGGGTACTTATTTATATCGTTATATTTTAAGGCCTCTTCAAAATCTGTCAATGACAATTTAACCTCATCAATCTTATTTGTATTGAAAAAATTATTTAGCAAAATAACACCCTTGTTTTTTAGTATTTCAACATATTGTTTGGATTTTTTATCACCTTTAAAGTAATTTAAGGAATTAATAATTGATTTATATGCTTTTGACAAGTTTTGATTTGGATCTTTTAAAGAAGCAGCATTTGAAAAACAAACTGACTTTAAAAGCTCAGCATAGGAACAGTCAAGTGGATTTTTTTCCTTATCATACAGCTTTAATGCTTCATCAAGAGCAGCTATACATTTCATACTATTCACTTCTGTATCGCGAATCTTAATCAAAATTACGTATGCATTGCCAATACCTGTATAGGCATTTGCTCTTTCCAACGAAAAACGTTTATCTTTTATCTTATTTAAAACTTCCTCAAAAATAGAAATTGCTTTTAAAGAGTTTTCTTCCTTGTTGATTAAACAGGCAAGTTCTACATACGAAAAACCCATGTTGTTCATAACATGTGCATATTCTTTAGGGTTTTTTACACTTGATATACTTTTTAGAATTTTTTCATAGCTTTGTATGGCTCCAAGATAATTTTTATTTTTAAGGAGTCTATCAGCGGACTCAATAGCTTTATTTGAGTTTGGCTTATCATTTTTCTCAATTAAGCTTACTATAAGATTGGACCCTGCTGAAAGAAAATTATTTTCCCCTGATACAGAAACTGATGATGAATTTTTACTTGTAAAACATACTGTTCTGTCTTTTTTTAAAACACTTATTTTGAGATCAAGTGCCTCGCTTACCAACATCGAAGGAGCATATATTCTGCCTTTGATTATTGAAACAGGAAGGGTGAGTGTAATATTTTTATTGTTTACTTTTGCATTTTTATCATTGATTTTCACAAAAATACTTTTGTCGTTTTTTGTACAAGTAACAGATTTAGCTGATGCATTCCAATTAACTTTATATCCAAAGATTTCGCATACTTCTCTGATTGGTATAAGCAAGGTTCCTTTTTCCATAATAGGCGACATGGTGAACTGTACTGTACTTTCATTTATCCGGACTTTATATTCCTCAGAAGCAGCTTGTACCTGAATACCTAGGAAAAGAGTAAAAAAAGTAAAAAAAATAAAAACTGCAAAGACATTTGTATGTGTTTTTTTCATTTGTATGTCACTTCCTTTTTAGTTTATTAATTATTAATATTTTTTAAATTGTCTAATGCGGAAAGGGAAGCTTTGTAATACTTTGGATACTGATCAGCAGTAAATACCTCAAGACAATTTTTAAAAGAAACAGCAGCTTCTGAAATACTTTCTTTGTAAATATTTGAATTTAAAGCATAAATTTTTAATTTGCCGATTTCATAGTTTATGCTTGCATATTTAAATGGGCTGCGCTCTAATGAATAAAATTTATAAGCCTCTTCATATTCATCTTTTGCCTTATATAAATAATCCAGTATGTCTGTCTTTTCATATGAATTTACACACATAAAACCTAAATATTCATGAACTTTAGCATAGTTCATTGGATAGCTTTCTGCTGACCATATTTTTAATGCTTCATTAAAATGATTTGAAAAATTATTGGTACCTCCTTCCAAAGGATATATACTTTCAAGCATAAATTTGATTGATCCTAAATTGTAGTTAATAAGTGCATAATATGAAGGTGAGTTATCAATGGTATAAACATCAAGTGCTTTTGTTAACACCTCCTTTGCCTTGAGAAGACAATCTATTGATAAATCCCAGTTTTCCAGATGGGAATATGACTTGCCCATATTGTATTGTAAAAGAGCATAATCCATAGGGTACTTGGTTAATGTATAGAAATTCAGAGATTCCTTATACAAATTAACAGCTTTTTGCAATAATGATTTATCTCCAGATATATCGAATAGTACCCTATATGCATTTCCAAGGTTGTTTAGTATTATGGAGTAATTTGCACAATCCTCAGTCTCCTTATAAAAAGTAATTGCTTGCTGGTAGCAATCTATTGCTTTTTTTATGTTGCTTTTGGTATGCTTATACTCAGATAACTTACTGTATGCATTGGCAATATTGTTCATAACATGAGAATAAACATCAGGCAATTCATCTCTTGAAATATTATCAAGGATTTCATTATACTTTACTATGGCATCTTCAGCATTGCTTAAGGCAAGGAGCTTATCGGATAAACTTATCATGTCATTGATTGTTTCAACACTGCATGGCTCAAATATGTTTACAATTATTCCGTCTCCTACAACTACAATGTTATTTCCTCCATTAACAGTTATACTGGTAGTATCTTCGTCGGAAGTTATAATTATGTTGTCTTTCTTATTCCATCTAACTTTAATACCAAACTGCTGTGTAATAAACTTTTTTGGTAGATAACCTTTATTTTTTATTATTTTAAAAGGAAAATCCATTAGTTCATATTTTTTATTAACATCAATTTCTCTGCTTCCATGTCTGAATCTCATTTGTCTGTCTTCAAAGGTACAGACCACAGACTTTTCTTTTGTATTCCAATTAACCTTCCAGCCTAAAGACTGAAAAATGCTCCTTAATGGCAAGTATGTTATGCCATTAATAGTCTCAGGCCGAGCATTTTTTATATTAAAGCTTTTAACTATAATTCTTACATCTTTTGCATTAACCTCCATATATGGCGAACTAAATACAAATGCCGCTAATATGAAAAGTTTTATAATTAAGATAAACTTACTTTTCATTTTTAATCACCTACTGAATTGATGCTACTCCTTTTCAAAGTCAACAGCATTTTCATCACCCACAACAATTTTATGGTTATTACCGTCGATATTTATACTAAAATTGTTCCATTTGTTTTCTGTAGTATTATTAGTAGTGTTATTAGTCTCATTGCTTGTCTTAACATTGGTTTTGTTTTTGTTACCTGTTTTATTACCTGTAGATGCATTATTAGATATTTCTTTTGTTGGAGTAGGCTTATGTACTGGTGTAGCAGAAGGAGAAGCATGAGTGACTGCTGAAGTAGGTATTAAAGAATTTAAAGTAGCCTGGGGCTTTGTTACAGTGGCACATGGCGTAGGAGTAGTCTGAACGATGGTGCTCTTTGAGCCGAATGCAAAGAAGCTGGTATTCTGCAGTCCTGTAAAAAGTGCTATTAAAATACCTGTAAAAACCCAGACTAATACAACGCCGAATACAGACCTGCTCCTAAAATAATTGGCAACTTTAATAACCCTTTTTCTTGGGGTAAGATTTACCTTTCCTTTAAATTCAATTCCTGCATTGGAAAGATCGCTTAAATCTCCACCTTCAGGAAGAACCAAATCAAGTTCAACTACTCCGGTATACCTATTTTCTGACTTTCCTGAAACTGCTTTTAGTGTGACAGGATTTGTTTCATCTTCATTTATAGCTGTTACTTCACTAATGTTTGGTTTATCTGAGCTGGAAACTGAAACACTAATGGCTTCTCTTAAAAAATCATTAAAATCCTCCATGGAAATGACAATGTTTTTAACATTATCATTTACTGTTGATTTATTAAGAAGGTTTTCAATGTTATCACGTATTATCCTTTTCTGGGATGTTGTGCACTCAGTGTCAACAAACTCTACAATTTTGCATATATCATAATTTCTTGGCAGTGAAACATTACTTCTCCATTTTGAAATAATAGAGACATCCTTTAATAAATACTGATTTGCTAAAATTTTAGCATTTTTCTTTGTAACGTTAAATATTATTTCTAGCAGTGATTTTATATCATAATTACTGTTCATCTTATTATCCCCTTTCAGCAATGTAAATAAATGTTTAAATAATATTAAGTAAGCTTTATATATAGGACTGATTTGGTTGATGTATGCCAATTTATAGAAAACTAACTAGTTCAATAACTATTTTACACTAATTCCTAAATAAATTCATTATAAAACAATAAAAAACAAAATTGAAATATCTAAAAAAGTTTACGACACATGATGACAAATTAAAACATAAATTTAGCAAATATAGACCTCAAATCAACATATTGATTCGTAAAATGTTGCAATATGAGGCATTTCGACGAACGATTCTTAATTATAAAAAAAGGATTTAAAAAGAAGTAAGAGAATATACTAATTGTATTTTAATGCCAATAACAAAAGAAAATGACATCTTGGAGATGTGTCGCGAGGGAAAAATATACAAAGGATGGTGCATATTATGCTGGAAAACAGGGTTCAAGAAGAAAGAAACATTAAGAAAGAGAACATTAAAAACATGTCCTACATAAGGATTGAAAACATTAGGCCCAATCCTTATCAACCAAGAAAGCAGTTTAATATCTCTTCTCTGGAGGAGTTATGTGAATCAATTAAGCAGTATGGAGTTATTCAACCTATCAATGTAAGAAGGATATCAAACAGTACATATGAGTTGGTAGCAGGAGAGAGGAGACTAAGGGCGGCTACAATGGCAGGACTTGAAGAGATTCCGGCAATTGTAGTAAACATAGATGATAATGATTCTGCCGTAATTGCATTGATAGAAAACCTGCAAAGAGAAGATTTAAACTACATGGAAGAGGCGGAAGGATATAACAATCTTATCAAGGATCACGGGTTTACACAAGATGAGCTTGCACAGAAGATAGGAAAAAGCCAGTCTACCATAGCAAATAAAATAAGGCTTCTCAAATTGGGGCCATTGGTTAAGAAAATACTTAAGGACAATAATCTTACAGAGAGACATGCACGAGCATTACTCAAGCTGCATGATGAACAGCTGCAAATGAAGGTTTTGAAACATGTTTGTGAAAAGGGGATGAACGTAAAGAAAACGGAAGAGCTTGTAGACAGGGCAATAGAGAGATATACAAACAAGCCCAATAATTTAAATAATACAGGCAATGCCAATACTCCTAAAGAAGCAGTACATGAAAAGAAATTTACAAGGGCTATTAGGGATATAAGAATTTTTGTGAACACCATAAAACAGGCAATAGATCTGATGAAAAAATCGGGAGTTAATGCAAAAGCAGCACAGCTTGATAGAGGAGAATACATGGAATTTATTATAAGAATACCTAAAGGTGGAAATACTTAATACATTAGGAATTGAAAAACGGGGACAGATGATTCTGTTCCCTTTAATATATCTTTAGTATATTTTTATTGGAATTGGTAAGACGTTAAAAATAATTATACTAAAAAAATCAAAAAAAGTGGACAGCTATTGAAAACTTTATTAAAATTAGTAGTGGTGAAAATTTATTTATAATTAACTTAGGCAAAACATCTCTCAAAAAAAGTGATTCTTTTTATTGTCTAGTAAATTATGTTGTATACTTTTTTAGAGAGGTTATATATAGCAATTTAGAAAAGGGGTAAATTTAATGTCAGATTCAAATGAAGTAAGGGAACAAAGAATTATACCGGTTGATATAGAATCTGAAATGAAGAAATCGTTCATAGATTATGCTATGAGCGTTATTGCTGACCGTGCACTTCCTGATGTCAGGGATGGATTGAAGCCTGTTCACAGAAGAATTTTATATTCCATGTCTCAGCTTGGTTTTACTCCCGACAAACCGCACAGAAAATGTGCTACTACTGTTGGGGAAGTTCTGGGTAAATATCACCCCCATGGTGATGCAGCTGTATATGAGAGTATGGTTCGTATGGCACAGGACTTTTCATTAAGGTATATGCTGGTCGACGGCCACGGTAACTTTGGTTCTGTAGATGGTGACCCTCCTGCTGCTATGAGGTATACCGAAGCAAGGCTTTCTAAGATATCAATGGAAATGCTTAGTGATATAAATAAAGATACTGTTGATTTTAAGCCGAACTTTGATGAGCATGAAATGGAGCCGGTCGTACTACCGTCAAGATTTCCCAACCTTTTAGTAAACGGTTCTTCCGGTATTGCAGTTGGTATGGCGACTAATATACCTCCACACAATTTAGGAGAAGTAATAGATGGGATTGTTAAAATAATTGACGAGCCAGAAATCACTATTGATGAGCTAAATAAGATAATTAAAGGACCTGATTTTCCTACTGCAGGTATAATAATAGGAAAGCAGGGAATAAGAGATGCATACAGAACCGGAAGAGGGAGAGTAGTTATGAGGGCACAGGCATCTATTGAGCCTATGCCAAACAACAGGCAGCGTATAATTGTAACTGAATTGCCTTACCAGGTGAATAAGGCCAGACTTATAGAAAAGATAGCTGATTTGGTAAAGGATAAGAGGATTGATGGGATTTCCGACCTTCGTGATGAATCGGACAGGGAAGGTATGAGAATTGTTATCGAACTTAAAAGGGAAGCTAATGCAAATGTAGTTTTAAATCAGCTCTATAAGAATACTCAGCTTCAGGAAACCTTCAGTGTTAATATGCTTGCTCTTGTTCAGACAGAGGATAAGAAGTTTGAGCCAAGGATCTTAAATTTAAGACAGGCAATAGATCATTATATAAAACATCAGAAGGATGTAATTACAAGAAGAACAAAGTTTGAGCTTAATAAGGCAGAAGCAAGGGCTCATATTTTGGAGGGCTTGAAGATTGCTTTAGATAACCTTGATGAGGTTATTAATATAATCAGAAGTTCAAAAACAGAGCCTCTTGCCAAACAGGGTTTGATGGACAGGTTCAATTTAAGTGATAGACAAGCTCAGGCCATTGTGGATATGAGACTTGGAAGACTCACAGGTTTAGAAAGAGAAAAGTTGGAGAGCGAGTACAGGGAGCTTCTTGAAAAAATTAAGTATTATAAGGATGTTTTAGCAAATGAGTATCTTGTACTTAAAATTATAAAAGAAGAACTTTCTGTTATAAAAGAGAAGTTTGCTGACGAAAGAAGAACTCAGATAACCGTAGATGAAGATGAAATAGATTTAGAAGATATGATAAAGGAAGAGGAAAATGTTATAACCCTTACCCACTTTGGTTATATAAAAAGACAGCCTACTGATATATATAGGAGCCAGAGAAGGGGAGGAAAGGGTATTATAGGTCTTAGCACCCGAGAGGAAGACTTTGTTGAGAACCTGTTTACCACATCAACTCACCACTTTATACTCTTCTTTACCAATAAGGGAAGAGTATTCAGGAAGAAAGCGTACGAAATACCTGAGTCGGGAAGGCAGGCTAAAGGAACAGCAATAGTAAACCTTCTGCAGTTGGATCAGGATGAAAGGGTAGCTACTGTTATACCTATATCAGAGTATAAAGAAGGATGCTATCTCGTAATGGCTACCAAAAACGGACTGGTTAAGAAAACCGATCTTATGGAGTACAACAGTATTAGAAGGGGCGGTCTTGCAGCAGTTGCCTTAAAGGATAATGATGAGCTTATAGATGTAAAGCTTACTGATGGCAATCAGGATATTATGCTGGCAACCTTCAAGGGAATGTCAATAAGGTTCAACGAAAATGACGTAAGGGCAGTAGGTCGCGTTTCACAAGGTGTAAAGGGTATTGACCTTGAGAAGGATGATTATGTTATAGGTATGGAGGTTTGCAGTGATAATTTATGCCTCCTTGTTGTAACTGAAAATGGATTCGGTAAGAGAAGCGAGCTTGACGAGTACAAGGTTCAGACTAGGGGCGGTAAAGGTATACTGACTTATAGAGTTACTGCTAAGACAGGTAACCTTGCTGGAGTAAAGCTGGTGGATGAGAATGATGATATAATGCTTATAAGCTCTGACGGCACAATAATAAGAATGAATGTAAGTGAAATAAGTATTTTAGGAAGGGCCACACAGGGTGTTACTCTAATGCGAATGAATGAAGGCGACAAGGTTGTGTGTGTAGCGAGGATAGTAAAAGAGGAAGAAACCGAATCGGAAGCTGAAGACGAGATTGAAGGACAGATTGAAGCAGAAGGTGAAAGTCAGGAGCAATAATCTGTGATTCTTTCAAATAAATATTAGTCAGTTGATCAGATAACGAGCTGTAAGGTTTTATAAACTTGCAGTTCGTTATTTATTAAGCATTATAAATTAATTGGATGTATAACAGTAAATAAAACTTGTATTAATTTGATTGTTATTATGAAGTTTATAATACATATCTATAAAGAATAATACAAAGTAAAATGGAGATATGTGAATATAATTTAATTAGACATGCTATTATGAGCGTATAGTATTGTTGAAAAAGCTATTTATAGGTGTTATATTATATAAGCTGTCGTTGACACGCTGCTTGCAGACAGGCATTAAAGCTTTTAATGGGCAGTGAAAAAGAATTTAAAAAAAGTGTTGACAGTGTTAAAAAAGTGTGATAGTATGATTAAGCTGCTTCTTGAGTGGCTATGGACTTTGAAAAGTAAACAGTGTAAAAAGACGAAAGAAACTCGTTAATTTTAAGATGAAGCTTTTATAAGCTAAATCAAATTTGAGTAACTTGCGAACTTTATAAAAAGTCAGTAAGTAATTATTAGAGCTAATTAAATTTTCAAA
>NZ_DATCTU010000051.1 GCF_036567765.1 Pseudobacteroides sp. | reverse complement strand
TATTAAAAGTGTTAATAATCTTACATTTATCACTTTTAATATAATAATATTAGGTGTCTTTTTATAAATCAACTGTTTTAAATGTGCTGGAATATTAAGATTAATTACTTTTAATGAAACTATGCTAAAATAGTACAAATTTTTGTGAAACCAATACAAGAACAAATCCTAAAAAATCGGTATAATTCTGTTAGGTTGACGGTTAGGTTATAAAATATTGATCGAATTTTATTTAATGATGGATAAGTATATAAACTTCAAGTATAATTTTATTATTGCTAGTTGTTTATAGTGAGTATTTCTAGATTTTTTGGAGCAGCATAATATTTGAAGGAGCATAATAAATGAAACTGATGGATTTGAACGGAAAGTGGATGATGAGAAGGGTTGGTGAACTCCAGTGGATAGAAGCACAAGTTCCCGGATCGGTTTATAACGACCTTTTATCTGCAGGTAAGATTGAAGATCCATATTACCGAGAAAATGAAGAGAGTGTATATAAGCTTTCATGCTTTGACTATGAATACAGCAGGGAATTTACTGTTACAAAGAGCATCCTTGAGCATGATTTTCTCAAATTGAAGTGTGAGGGACTTGACACTATTGCTGAAATATCGGTAAATGGAAAAAAGATTGCAGAGACTGAAAATATGCATAGAAGTTATGAATTTGATGTGAAGGGTATATTGACTGAGGGAGTAAATATCGTACGTGTTCTTTTTAAGTCTCCTGTTAATTATCTTGAAGAGAGAAAAAAGATAAAGCCTATATGGTCAAATTTCTCCGATACTTCATTTTCATACCTTAGAAAAGCTCATTACATGTTTGGATGGGATTGGGGGCCTACGCTTCCGGATATGGGAATATGGAGAAGTATATACATAGAAGGCTTTAACAAACAGCGTATCGAAGAGGTTTACATAACACAAAAGCATCAGGCTGGAAGTGTTGCTTTGGACATATTTGTAAAGCTCGATAAGAACGATGGAATGGATTATGACATAAGCATTACTGTCAGCTCACCTAAAGGGGATAAATTTGAAAAAAGTATAACCATGTATAGAATAGAAGAGCATGTGATTATGGAAATTACCGAGCCCATGCTTTGGTGGCCTAATGGTTATGGGGAGCAAAATTTGTACAATGTTGATGTAGCACTTTCTAAAAAAGAAGCCGGGCTTGATTATAAATCTTTAAGGGTCGGTCTTAGGCAAATGTCAATAAATCAGAAGGATGATGAATGGGGAAGATCCTTTGCATATGAAATAAACGGCATTGAAATTTTTGCAATGGGAGCAAATATGGTTCCTATGGATAACCTGCTGGCAAGATGCACAAGGGATAGGACTGAAAAACTCATAAAAAGCTGCGTGGAAGCCAATTTTAACAGTATAAGAGTTTGGGGCGGAGCGTACTACCCTGATGATTATTTTTTTGATCTCTGCGATGAGTATGGTTTGATTGTCTGGCAGGACTTGATGTTTGCCTGCGGTGTATATGACTTCTTTGGCAAATTCAAAGAGGAAGTAATTGCAGAGGCGGTCTGCAATATGAAGAGGATAAGACACCATGCTTCCTTGGGGCTTTGGTGCGGAAACAATGAGATGGAGCAGGGATGGTCGGAATGGGATATGAATGAGTCGGAAGAACGCAGGCGGTATTATATAGAGCAGTTTGAGGTTGTTCTTCCCCAGGTTGCTAGGGAAACTGATCCTAATACCTTCTACTGGCTTGCTTCCCCATCATCCTTTGGCGGTTTTGATAGGCCAAACGACCAAAACTATGGTGATATGCATGACTGGACAGTATGGCATTTTCGTGAGCCCTTTACAGAGTACAGAAAACGCTATCCGAGATTTATGTCGGAGTTTGGTCTTCAGTCATTTCCGTGCAAAAAGACCATTGAGTCCTTTACATTGCCGAAGGACAGAAATATATTTTCATATGTCATGGAAAAACACCAAAAAAGCGGAACCGGCAACGAAAAGATAATGTATTACATGTCCCAGTATTTCAGGTATCCTGACAGCTTTGATTCGCTTTTATATATATCTCAGCTGGTTCAAGCGGAAGGCATAAGATATGGTGTTGAGCATTGGAGACGTAACAGGGGAAGGTGTATGGGGGCCATATACTGGCAGTTGAATGACTGCTGGCCTGTAGCATCATGGGCAAGCATAGACAGTTTCGGAAGGTGGAAGGCATTGCATTATGTGGCAAAAAGATTTTATTCTCCTGTATTGGCTTCAGCTTGCGAGGAGGGCACCAGTGTGTCTCTGCATGTAACCAACGATAAATTAAAAGTGGTTAACGGGGTTATGCGGTGGAGACTTATAGATGCGGTGACAGAAAATGTAATTATGCAAAATGAAAGGGAAGAGGCTATAGAGCCTTTGACAGCTGCTCAAATTGAGAAGCTTGACTTTTCAAAGATACTAGACACCGACGAAAAACGGAGAAATTCTTATCTTGAGTTCGTACTTACTGAGGGAGATCTTACATTAAGCTCAGGTATTGTACTATTTGTACCTGCGAAGCATTTCGAATTTAAAGCCCCTGAGCTTGGAATAAGCATAAAGGAAAGAACAGACAGGTTTGTTATCTGCGTGACATCAAAGAGACTTGCAAAATACATAGAACTGGACCTTAAGATAACAGACGGCATATTTAGTGATAACTACTTTGATATGTCAGGTGGAGAGACCAGAGAAGTATACTTAAAAAAAGACTCCCTTACAAGAAACATTTCCCTTCAGGAACTTAGGATGGAGCTTATTGTACGCAGTCTGTATGACAGTTATGAAAAAGCATAGAGAATAAAACTACAAGGAGGCTTGATTTATGCTGACTAAAGAGGTGTATTCCAAAACTTGTGAAAGAGCTGTTGAGTATTTAAATAAAGCAGGTATTGTAATCACCCAAAAAGAAAAGAATGAAATGGAAGTTGCGGAGTATGGACTTGGAGATGTTGAAAATATAGGTCTTGAGCTCATTGTATATGTAAATACAGACAGATGCTGTGCAAAAGAGCTTATTTTATTTCCGGGCCAGACCTGCCCTGAGCACAGACATCCTCCTGTGTTGGGTGAGCCAGGCAAGGAAGAAACCTTCAGATGCAGGTATGGAAGGGTTTATTTATATGTACCGGGTGAGCCTGCAAAGAATCCAAAAGCAAAACCTCCGAGGGGAAGCGAAGTGTACTTTACTGTATGGCACGAAATTGAGCTTAGTGCTGGAGAACAATACACATTAGCTCCAGATACCCTACATTGGTTTCAGGCAGGAGCTGAAGGTGCTGTAATATCCGAGTTTTCAACCAAGAGCAGGGACGAATACGATATATATACCGACCCTAGAATTAATCCTGCTCAAAACAGAAAAGTGTGAGAGGTAGACAGTCATGTTTGATGTAACTGCAATCGGTGAGTTGTTAATCGATTTTACTCCCGCAGGTCTATCTGAGCAAGGTAATGCCTGCTTTGAAAGAAACCCAGGTGGAGCACCTGCCAATGTATTAGCCTGCATATCAAGGCTTGGCGGGAGGACTGCTTTTATGGGCAAGGTGGGAAAGGATATATTTGGAGAATATCTTAAAGAAACATTGATAAGATACAATATTGATGTTTCAGGGCTTATGCTTGCAAGTGAAGCAAATACCACCCTTGCATTTGTCCAGCTTAATGAAGTCGGTGACAGGTCATTTAGCTTCTATAGAAAGCCTGGAGCGGATACAATGTTAAAAAGCAGCGAGCTAGACTATGGGATTATCGGAGATTCAAAGATATTTCATTTCGGCTCCCTTTCTTTGACTGACGAGCCTGCTAGAAGTGCAACAGTTGCAGCACTGGATTATGCTAAAGAAAAGGGACTTATCATATCCTATGATCCAAACCTGAGGCCTGCACTTTGGAATAACCTTAAACATGCTCTAGAGGAGATACGTTTTGGGCTTAAGTATTGCAATATACTTAAGATATCTGAGGAGGAGCTGGAGTTTATTACAGGTATGGCGGACCTCCATACAGGAAGCCTTAAGATCTATGAGGACTATGGTATTGATGTTATATTGGTAACAATGGGAGGGGAAGGCTGTTTTTACAGACTAAAGGATAAAAACGGCAAGGTTCCTACTTTTACCAGATGTAAGACCGTAGATACAACAGGTGCAGGGGATGCTTTCCTAGGAGGCTTTCTCTATTCACTTATAAAGCAATATGATGCCAAAATCCAAAGCATTAATACAGATGAAATTGAAAGGATTTTATTGTTTTCAAATGCTGTAGCTTCCTTAAGCACAACAAAAAAAGGTGCAATACCTTCAATGCCTCAGCTCCATGAGGTTAATGCACTGGTGTCCGATATACCGTAGGCTAGGATAAATGCTCCTAAGGTTAATGATAAAATCTTTTTGTTATTCATTTTGATTCCCCTTATATTTTGATTTATTTATTAGGTTAACGATTAGTTAATGAAATTATACAACCTGAAACTTTACATGTCAATATATTGGGAAAATTGTTATTTGTCACATTATTGGGCTATATATACAAGATAAGAGGGAGATATTACCTGGGCATTAACAAAATCATAAAATGATTTTGCAGCATTGGTCTTTCATAGACATTAAAAACCGCTGAAATCGGTAAATGACTTCAGCGGAAATAATTTGATCTGCATTTGATGGCTTTTTATTTAGTTTTACATTTGGAGTATGTTTTTGACTGATTGCCTGTAGACAATTCTGCCCTTCACCATAATCCTTCCGTACTTCTTGCTTTCGCTGGCAATCTTGCCAAGTATGATTTTAATGGCTGTTTTGGACATCTCCTCCACATCTACTTCAACAGTGGTAAGCTGCGGCTCGGAAATAGTAGAAAAAATGTCGTTGTCAAAACCTACAATCGATATATCATCCGGAACTTTTTTGCCCATTTCTTTTAATTTATTAATGAGATTCCGAGCTACTTCATCGCAGTTGCATACAAATGCTGTTGGCAATTCCTGAGGAACTTTGATCTCAATATACCTTCCATGGTCGTCGCGGTCACTTATTACATGTTTATCGTTAAGTTTGTAACCATGTTCTAAAAGCGATTTGTAATAGCCGAGAAAACGGTCCTGTATACTGCTGGTAGCATATATATTGCCAAGGAAGCCTATGTTTCTGTGCCCGTTTTTAATAAGATAATTAGTAAGGTCATAAGCACCATAAAAATTGTCTACAGCTATTGAGTCGATTTTTGAATTTTCATCGTAAAAGTCAAGAAATACTATTGGAATATCAATGTTTTGCAACGCTTCAATATAACGCTTGTTAACCTGCCCGAGTATTATAAGGCCATCAACTTTACGCTCATAATAAAGCTTTGGCAGCAACAGGTTTTCTTCATCCTGCTGGCTTAGTATTTGCAGTATTCCGCAATAACTGTGTTTTTCAAGCTGAACGGAAATGTGCTTGAAGAAATTTAAATAAAAGGATTGATCCCCCATGAAGTGTTCTGCAACAATAACACCCATATTATAAGAGCACCCGTCCCGCATGGACTTTGCAAGCATATTGTACCTGTAGCCCATCTCATCGGCCAATTTTTTTATTTTATCTTTGAGCTCAATACTGACGCCGTCTTTATCGTTTAAAGCCTTTGAAACAGTAACCGTACTTATCCCAAGCTTAACGGCGATATCCTTCATAGTTATGTTTTTCTCCATACTATACCGCTTTCTGATTAAATTCAATATAAAGGATGTAAAGTATCATCCCTTGTATACTGCAATAAACAAGATTAACGTTAACTTTGTGTTAATTGTACATTTATTTTTATATTATGTCAATACGCATATAACAGAGTTGATATAGTTAACTAAATGCATAAATCTATTAGTTTATTAGAGAAAAGCCTTTAGTGCCTCAATATTTTTTATTTTAATTGAAGACAAATGAAAATCAATAATATCTTCATCTCTCATTAGACACATTTCTCTTGACATTGAAGGACGGGAAACATTTAAAAAGTCTGCAAGCTCGTTTCGTTTCATAGACAGCATAAAAGTTGTACTGCCTGTCTTTTTACTTTCCTCCAGAAAAAACTTGCTGAGCTTGCCCCTTATGCTTTTTATAGAGAGGTATTCCAGCTTTTTATTTAACATTAGGGCTCTTTCCGATATTATAACAAGCATGTTTTGTATGAGTATTCTGTGCCAGGAGCACAGCTTTTCACATTCGCCGATAATTTTTTCCCTTTGAAGAAAAAACACGGTGCAGGGTTCCTGTGCCTGAACATTGGCCGGCCATGCCGAGGTTTTAGAAAAAACAAGCATCTCACCAAACATATCTCCAGATTTTAAGATTGCCATCATTACCCGATTTCCGGCAGCATTTTCCATACTTATAGAGGCTTCACCCTCTGCAATAATACCCAAACTATCGAATTTCTCACCGGCTAATGCTATGTAGTCATTTTTTCTATAGCTGATAACTCTAGGGGTTATACATCTAAGCATTGTAATAAGCTCATCTTCATCAATCCCTTTAAACAAAGGGGTTTTTTTCAAGGAGTTTAAGTACTTTTCCATAATTGCAATCACATTCTTTCTAAAATTAAATTTGCATTTTATTATCATCTTATATTTTTGTATCCTGAGATACCGATTATTATTTTCCATTATATTATAATCACAATGTAAACACAACTTAAGTCGCATTAAAACTCCAGGGTTAAGAATTAAAAAAGTGTATACTTTAAAGAAAAAATCAAAACTTTTGTTAATAAAGAATGAATATGTGATATAAATTGAAAGGAGCAAATTAATATGAAAAGAAAAATAATTTCAATTAATGAAGATAAATGCAACGGCTGCGGTCTTTGTATAAACGCTTGTCATGAGGGGGCTCTCCAGTTGATCGACGGTAAAGCAAAGCTTATAACAGATTCATATTGTGATGGTTTGGGAGCTTGCCTTCCGGATTGTCCTACAGGGGCTATGGAGATAATTGAAAGAGAAGCTGCCGAATTTGATGAGGAATTGGTTAAAGCACGCATGGAAGAGATGAGTGCAGCACAGAAGAAAGCAGAGGCAAAGCCTTTAGCTTGCGGATGTCCGGGAATGCATGCCAAAACCATAGAAAAGAAGGCACAGCCTGTACAGGAAAGGGTGGAAGGACCATTAGAGTCACAGCTCAGGCAGTGGCCATGTCAGATTAAGCTGGTTCCTGTAAATGCACCCTACTTTAATAACGCACACCTTCTTGTGGCTGCTGACTGTACAGCATATGCATATGCAAATATACATCAGGAGTTTATGAAGAACAAAATTACTATTATTGGGTGTCCTAAACTTGACGATATTGATTATGCTGAAAAATTGGGAGAAATTATCAAGAGGAATGAGATTAAAAGTGTAACAGTTTTAAGAATGGAAGTTCCTTGCTGCGGCGGGATTGTAGCAGCAGTTAAGAAAGCACTTATAGAAAGCGGTAAAATGGTTCCATGGAGTGTTCATACTATCGCAACTGATGGTGTTGTAATAGACGATTAAATAGGTATGTATAACATTGTATGTTATTAATATATAAGCTAAATAGACTAAAGGGAGGAAGTTTTTATGTCAAACATGTTTTGTTTTCAATGCGAGCAGACAGCAGGGGGTAAAGGTTGCACAAGTATAGGTGTATGTGGTAAGAAGCCGGAAGTATCCAACAAGCAGGATGAGCTTACCGGAGCGTTAATAGGTCTCGCAAGAGCAACTAATGGGAAATCAGGCGGTAAGAATGCCGATGAACTTGTTATGCAGGGACTGTTTTCTACCGTAACTAATGTTAATTTTGATGCTGATAGAGTTGATGAGCTTATAGAATTGGTACAGAAAGAAAAGAGCAAGCATGGCACAGCAGAAGATTTTGCTGCAACTTCCTTATGGGCTGGAGATATCGATATTGTATCTCTTCGTTCAACACTTCTTCTAGGCATGCGTGGTATGGCAGCATATGCATGGCATGCATATGTACTGGGCAAAGAGGATAAGGAAGTTACAGAATGGTTTTATAAAGGGTTGAAAGCTATAGGGGAAGACCATACTGTTGAAGAATGGTTAGGGCTCTTGATGGAGTTCGGCAATATCAACCTAAAATGTATGGCAATTCTTGATGATGCAAATACATCAGCATACGGTCACCCTGTACCGGTAAAGGTAACAACTAACGTTGAAAAAGGTCCTTTTATAGTGGTGTCAGGCCATGATCTTCTAGATATTAAACATCTTTTAGAGCAGACAGAAGGGAAGGGAGTAAGCATTTATACTCATGGTGAAATGCTTCCTGCCCATGGATACCCAGAACTTAAAAAGTATGCACACTTAAAGGGAAACTTTGGTACTGCATGGCAGAACCAACAGAAAGAGTTTGATGGTATACCTGCACCCATATTGTTTACAACAAACTGCTTAATGACTCCAAGAGCAAGCTATTCCGACAGAGTTTATACAACTTCTGTGGTAGGGTTCCCAGAATTAAAGCATATTCCTGACGGACCGTCAGGTGTTAAGGATTTCTCACAGGTAATAAATCAAGCACTTGAGCTTGGAGGATGGAGTGAAGATAAGCAGTTTACAGGAATTAACGGCGGTTCAACCCTTATGACAGGATTTGCAAGGAACACTGTTCTTGGTGTCGCGGATAAGGTTATAGATGCAGTAAAGGCAGGAGCAATCAAGCACTTCTTCCTTGTAGGGGGATGCGACGGTGCTAAACCTGGAAGAAATTATTATACCGATTTTGTACAGCAAGCTCCAAAGGATACTGTTATATTGACACTTGCATGCGGAAAATTCAGATTTAACGATCTTGACATAGGTGAAATAGGCGGTTTACCAAGAATAATGGATATGGGACAATGTAATGACGCGTATTCAGCTATTCAAGTGGCAGTAGCTTTAGCAGGTGCATTTAATTGTTCTGTAAATGAGCTTCCGCTTACCCTTGTACTTTCATGGTACGAACAGAAGGCTGTATGTATACTTCTCACATTGCTGGCATTAGGAATAAAGAATATTTATATCGGGCCTTCACTCCCTGCATTCTTATCTTCAAATGTACTTAGTGTTCTTGTCGAAAAGTTTGACATAAAGCCGATAAGCACTCCTGAGAATGACCTTAAAGCTATATTGGGCTAATAATAAAATAATAAACTGTATTAACTGTTATAAATTTACAAACAAAAAGCAGTGAATGATCTGATAATCAGTTCATTGGCTGCTTTTTTGATGTCTGGGAAATCATGTTGACTATAATTAAATGTTTATATATAATACTGCATTAATACTAAAAAAACTGATAATTAATTAAGGCATGAAAGAAAAATTACTCATTTTTTGATCATGCCTAAACAGGAGAAGAAGCCATGGAAGATTTTTTTACTCTTGCATCATCAAGAAGAAGTATCAGAAAGTTTAAGGATATGGATGTTCCACAAGAAGATATTGAGTACTTTATAAATGCTGCTGTTAGTGCACCTAGCGGATGCAACAGCCAATGCTGGAGGTTTGTGGCCATACGGGATAAAAATGTTTTAGGGAAAATTGAAAAGGCTGTAATTTCAAAAGTGGAAAGCATACTTAAGATTAGAGAAAGTGATTTACCTAAGAATTATATGGACTCGAAAAGAAAGATGGTAAGCTTTTTTACCAAGGCTCCGGTTGTTATTGCAGTGTTTATGACAGAAGTACAATACTATGACCCTATTTTTATTACTGCACTTAAGGAAAATGGATATAACGATGAAAGTATTATGAAGTTGTTTGCAAATTATGATCTATTATCTATAGGGGCTGCAGTACAAAATCTGCTGCTTGCAGTGCATGAAAAGGGCTATGGAGCATGTTGGATGAATGAACCTGCTATTTGCGGAGGGGAAATTAATGAAATATTGGGAGTGCCTGAGAAGGATAAGTTCATTAGCCTGATACCTATAGGCGTTCCTTCATATAATCCCAGAAGTAAAGAAATGAAGAATATTGATGAGGTGTTTTTCACTGTATAGTAGGGCGGAAAAAATCATTTTAGACTATATTAAAAGTGATATTAGCCTTACATTTTCCAGTGAACAGCTGATGGAGATTTGAAGAAGGCAAAAGGTAGGGATTAATCACTTTTAATATAGACATAACACTTCTTATTCAGTTTTTACTTTTGAAAGCATGTACATGGATACGACCCGATTAAAATAAGTTAATCTTTTACATTTGTCTTATGCAAAATACCTCTTCGAAGCTTTCGTCGTTTGCTTTGCCAAGTGCAAGACTAATAATTTTAACATGGATGTCACAAAGGATGTAGGAGATACAAAATATTAGAGAATATTATTTTAATAATGGCAGGATATTTTTTTCATAAAAATCGAATGGTATATACTTTTTGCCTAGATAGACCAAATACTTTGTAGTTGCATTAACGCCGTTTTTGCTAAATACAATAGAGCCGCTGGCTTCATCGACTTTGGCTGTTACATTTGCTGTACCAAGAGATCTTTCTAAGTCATTATAAAGAATATATTTTGTTTTATCAATAAAATATTCTCTCAAAGGTCCATCTGATTCGGGTTCATCACTTCCAATATAAATTGTTTTGTTTTCAAACTTTATTGGAGCATTGAATAATGCTGAAGCATCTCTTAGATTTAAATATGTACTGCCGTTAATGTTTTTTGCTGCCAGTTTTACCGATTGGCCATCCTTTACTATCGGAAACTTGTTGTCAGTTACTTTTATTGCAGTTGCGGCAACCAGCATTAGGGACATACTTCCTAAGATAAAACCTAAAACCATACCTAACATTATTTTTTTCATAAAATACCTCCTAATAATTTTAGTATAGTCGTAACGAAACTATATTAAAATCAACAATTCCTTGGCATTTGGCAGAGAAAATAACGAAAGCTTCAACTTGTTTAAAATCAACATTAACTTCATTTGGCATGGAAAAGTTCAAAGCTCTTGCAGTATTTCAGGGTGAACAAATGAAGAGAAAATTGATCCTAAAACGTATTTTGCGATAGACAAATGAGAGGATTAATTGATTCTAATATGTATATATATATTATACTAAAAAAAATAGAAATTTTAAATCCTTAATATATGAAAAGTAGCATAAATTTTTCATTTATTGCTTTTTTATAAGATCGGACCATGAACAATACTTTATTGATCCAGTTTTTTGCCGCAGTGAGGACAGTATGAATATTCCTCTTTATTCTCCGATACATCTTCTTCTTTGCTTGAATTCCTGAATTCATCTATAAATCCTGAGCTTATTATACCTGTGGGAAGTGCTATAAAGCCTATACCCACTAACGAAATCAGAGCACTTAATAACTTGCCTACACTGGTTATGGGGTATACATCACCATATCCTATTGTTGTCAAAGTAGCTATTGACCACCAGAATGCAGACAATATATTGGGAAATTTATCGGGCTGAGCGTCATGTTCAATTTCATACATCAGTGTTGATGATATTATTAAAAACAGAAAAACAATGAAAAGGGTAACAAACAACTCGTACTTTTTTTTACGGATCACAGTCTTTAATAACTTAATAGATTCAAGATGCCTGGTGAGCTTCATAAGCCTTAGAAGTCTCATGAGTCGAAGGACTCTTATAATTCTTGTATCGACACCAAGGAAAAGTGTGGAAATGTAAAAGGGCAGTATTGAAAATAAGTCTATTAGTCCTATTGGAGACAAAACAAATCTTATTATCGAGATGAATTTGTTTTTTGAAGGATACATTATATCAGATGTCCAAATTCTAAGCAGATATTCGATAGTAAAAATAATTATTGAAGCTGTTTCAAATATTTGAAAATATATTGTTGGGCCTATAAGTAATTCCAAAATAACGGCAATTGCATTTAAAATGATCAAAGTTACAATAAAACCTTCAACTATTGTATGCAGCAGGTCGTCCTTTATGTCATCCTCGATAGCTCCCAAAACAGTGTGTTTTAGTTGTTTCATATATTTTGCCCCTTACCTTTTTTAAAATACAAGCAAATAATTTTATTTAAATTTTATTTATTATTATAACATTAATTTTATAATTAGTGTTAATAAGGAATACAATGTTTCAGGGTAAGATATTGGCAGTTATATATATAAATACCATATTAACAATCTGAGTTAATAATGGTAGAATTATATTATTAAATAGCAATGGGGGAAAACAATTTATGATTGATTTAATAAGGAGTATTAATGGACCTGACTTTTTGGTTATTTATTTCATATATTCTCTAGTCATTATATTTCTATTGAAAATCTTAAGCAATAGCTTAAACACCACCAGAAGACATGCATTGAATCCTGATTTGGACAGCTATACAATAGCGGTACTTAAGTCAAAAGGCTCTATTCATACTCTGGCACAAACTATTATTTTCAAGCTCTATGCTGAAAAGTACCTGGAAATGGAGGCATCTAAAAAGGGCACAACCTTTCGGGTATCAGGTAATGACATAGGTTCATTAAATTGGATTGAGAAGACTGTTGCTGAGTTTTTTCACGCTCCTAAAACTTACTTATCCTTATTAAGAAATAAGAAAGTGGCTAAGGATCTAAAATTGTTTGTAGAAAATTCTAAAACCCATCTTACTGAAATAGGCTTTGTTAAGGGTAAAGAACAGTTAAAAAGGGAAAGGACATTCCGGTCTGTTGCATATCTCTTGTTGATTTCATTAGGTATAACCAAGCTGACATTGGGATTAATCAATAATAAGCCAGTAGTATTCCTTGTATTGGAATTGATATTAGTATCGGTTGTGTTTTTTGTTGCGAATAGTGTATCTTCTTTAACCAAGGAAGGCAAAGAATTCTTAACCACCAAAACTACGGAATACTCATGGGTAAGAAATAGCAGCACAAACTCCGGTTTTTCATCAGGAATGAGCGATGCTGTAATGGGTGCAGCTTTGTTTGGTATTGCAAGTATGTATATATATCCAGAGTTTGGTGCGTTATCAAAGACATTCGGCATAAATTCGTCAAGCTATGCAAGCGGTACAGGATGTGCTCCAGTGTACTCTGATTGGAACAGCGGTGGCAGCGACAATAGTGGAAGCAGCAATAACAGCGGAGGTAGTGGATGCAGTAGCAGCGGATGTGGCAGCAGTGGATGTGGAAGCAGCGGATGTGGCGGCGGGGGCTGCGGCGGCTGCGGAGGGAACTGATAAGATGGGAAGCTGCTCAAATGGTAGAAGGCTAATTTTGCAGTGGCATATAACATCACGATGCAATTTAAGATGCAAACACTGCTATCAGGATAGCTATCAGAATCCTGAGATGGATCTTAACGATATGTTATGTATTATGAAACAATACATTGAGCTTCTTTCTACATTAAACAGGAAAGGCCATATCAATTTTACAGGAGGAGAGCCTTTTTTGCGGGAAGACTTTTTCCGCCTGCTCCATGAATGCAGGAAGTACTCTGATTTGGTTACTTTTGGGATATTAACCAATGGAACAATTCTTGATAGAAAAATGGTGGAAGAGCTAAAAGGGCTTCAGCCGGATTTTATACAGATAAGCATTGAAGGTGACAGGGAAATTCATGATTCCATAAGGGGCAAAGGAAATCTTGATAGGGCTTTAAAGGGCCTTGATCTCTTGACTTACTATGGAATAAAAACACTTGTATCGTTTACAGCACACAGGGGCAATTACAAAAGCTTTTCCTCTGTAGTTAATCTATGCCGCAGGCACAAAGTGTTTAAGGTATGGACTGACCGTATTGTACCTTTTGGAAATGGAGAAGACTTAAAGGAACAAGTATTAAGCCCGGAAGAGACCTGGGGGTTTTTTACAATGGTCAATAAATTGAGAAATCAAAAGGGCTTGCCATGGAAAAGAAGCACAATAGTAGAGATGAGCAGAGCCCTGCAGTTTCTTGCCGCAGGAAATACGCCATACAGGTGCGGTGCAGGTGATTCCCTAATTACAGTTTTAGAAGACGGTACTGTCTTACCATGCAGGAGACTTCCCATTGAATGTGGAAACATGAAAGAAAAGTCACTTTATGAAATCTATATGGGAAATAAGGTGTTCAAGGATCTTAGACAACCTAAAAAACCGCCTGTAGGATGTGAAAGGTGCTCGTACTTCTTCCTGTGTGACGGGGGTGCGAAATGCATTTCCTATGCGGTTAACAAAGACCCTTTTAGCCGTGATCCGGGATGCCCTATTAAGTGGTAGGTTTTAGTTTTATTGAAACTATTTCAGGCCTGTTGAATACTCTAATTGGGATAGCACTATTTCCAAGGCCTCTGCTTACAACCAGGTTAACCCCGTTTTCATTGTACCGCCCCTTATAATACCTGGGAAAGAAACCCTGACCTGGTGCATACAATCCTCCTGCAAAGGGTATTATAAACTGGCCCCCGTGGGCATGACCCGATAAAACCAGGTCAATATCACGGGAGTTATATAAGCTTGAGAAATTTTCAGGATAGTGAGAAAGTATTAATTTAAAACTTTCACTTTTCTCAAGAACCTGGATCTCTTCGTTAATAGAGTTTGAGTCAAATGAAAATTCATCCATGCCAAGGATATCTATTTGGGTATTTTTTATGCTTATGCTTTCCAAATCACATCTTAAAACCTTGATGTTGCTGGTCTTAAGCTGCTCAAAGACAACCTCGGATAGACCCGACCAATGCTCGTGGTTACCTGGTATGTAATATACAGGGCAAAATTTATTCAGTTCACTTAGAAAAGCAACGCTTCCTTGTGAATTTTTGCCGCTTCTATCGATCAAATCCCCCGTAAATGCTATAATATCAGGTGTTTGCTCTTTTACTTTACTTATAAGTAAAGTATTGTTTTTGCCGAATTCCTTACCATGCAGGTCAGAAAGATGCACTATTTTTATTTCACTTAAAATGTCTTGTGAACGTATATCAATCTCAGTAATCTGTATAAAATTATTTTGTGCATAGAAAAATATTATGCATGCAATAAATAAAGATAATAATATAACTAATTTCTTACGTTTCTTTGCGTTAAATTTCATAGGGCTTTACCTTTCGTTTTTTAGCAGATCGTATAACACATCAACAGCCTCTGCTCGTGTAACATTCTTCTTAGGGTAAAACTTGCTTCCCTTTATCAGGTTTAAGTATTTTGCAATAGCTGCATAACCTTTTAAATCAGCGGATATATCATCCTTATCTTCAAAATCACAGATAAATATTCCTTTAATGTCTGCAATGTTGCCATAACCCGCCAGATTTAAAACATATTTTATCAGCTCTTCACGGGTAACCTTTCTGTCAGGGCTTTTTTCATCAGGCTTTATAATATTCAAGTTTATAGCATACCTATACATGTTATCAAGCGTTTGTTGGCCAAAATCCAATAGCAAACTATTAGCCCCCGACTGACCCTTTAATAATAGAAGAAGGTAAACCAGCTCTTTCTGAAGTAAAGCATCATCAGGTCTGAATGTTTCTTCGTTAAATAATAACCCTGCATTTTCCATCTCAATAATCTTATCCTTTAAGGGAGATGAATCAATATCCCTGTATTGGGTATTGCCTTTCTCTATATAAGGCATACCATTATAAAGGCTAATGATTTTTCCGCTTTTTGCATCAATACAGGATGGTTTTGAAATATCAAGGGCATATACCAACTTAAGCTGCAGGACATTGTTGGTGCCTTTTTCGGGATAAGGGTTATTAAAGGGAGCTATGTATCTTAATTCAAATCCAATATCCTTATAGAATATATCGTAGGCTTTATCTAATGTAATTGTACCCTCAAGAGACGGTGTATTTATGCTTTCCCATTCCTGCCTATAGCTTTTGATATTGCCCGACACAGGATCGATTTCAATACTGACCCCGTTGTCCAAAAACTTAATTCCATTTATGACTCGTACGAAGTTTATTGTAGATGCACCCTGTTCAGCTATGTACTTATCTTTCTTATTTGCAGTACCAGTATCAATACTTGGAATGTATTCCAATTGCTTGAGATTAGTTGGTTTGTATTTTTTTAGAAAGTTTTCGGCGATTTTCAGAGCTTTATCCCTATCGGGGGGGCTTTCTTTATCGTCGCTCCTGTTATAACGATAATTGCTTTGGAAGCTTAAAAGTTCACCTGTTTTTGCTTCTATTTCAACATTTACTTGGGTAGAATACTTTTCCTTTTCCAAAATCATTTTAAATTCTTCATCAGATATATTTTTATCAATATCCGATTTGGTCAGAGTCTTTCCAAAATTCAACATAATTGTATAGCTGCCTGTAGATTTGTTTTTATAGTAGGAAAAATCCATCAGTGTGTAAGCTTTATCCAAACCTAGCTCCGTCATGCTGCGGGCATTTTTTTCGGCAGTCTCAAGGGATATTATTTGAGGAATTTCTTTTATGTCTTCAAGGTTCAGAGCAACTTTATCATTGCTTTTTAAGATGTTATTATCGATACTATTTCTATCATTTCTAGCAAATGGATTCTCGTAAATATTATCAATAGTTAATCCCCCTGTGAATGCATCAATGCATAGGGTTTCATCGGATACTTTCGGGATATATGCAATATAATTTTCATTTTTATCAGATAAATATTTTTTTCTAAAGGTTAGATTTAGACCGATATTTTTTTGGAAGAGGGTTTTAGCAGCATCAATTCCAATTATACTTTTAGCATCAGGAAATTTTAAATTATCGCTCCAGTTACAGGCAAAAGACAGTGTACTGCCTGTTTGCCCATCTATTGTTATGTTAACAGAATTGCCGTAATAAGGTATGTTTTTATAAACCCTGTTAAATGTAAAGCTGTAGTTTCCGTTATGTTCGAGCAAGTAGTTTTTTAAGCCTTTATCAAAGCTTAGCTCTGAATACAAGTCAGGCCTTATTAAAAAGGCAAACCTTTTTGCAAGCTCACCTGCCTTTTGAGCGGTAAGTTTGGGGAGTTTTCGTATTATACCTGTATACGGTGAATGTACATATTTGTTATAGTTTAGAATATTGCCGGATTTATCTACAACTGCCTGTACATACTTATATTCTCCCGAATAATTATAGCTTTGGTTGGACCATTGAAGGGACCACGTTTCCTTATCTGAGTAATTGTAATAAGAGCTTGTGAAATTTTCAAATTCTTGTGGTATTTCCAGCTTGAGCATGACAGCTTTTTTTATTTTCTCCAGATCACTCTTTTCCTTTAGCACCTTATCGGAAATGCTAATTTCTTTGGAGGTGGCTGATGGGACTTTCACAGTTTCAGCAAAGGCTGAAGAGTTTATGAAAAGAGTACTTGAAATTATTATGGCTATAAATGGCTTGTAATTCATATAGTTTCTCCTTCTTAATTAATATTTTTCCTAGTTCTTAACCGGAACAAGGCCGGATTTATCAACTATATTTTGACCTTCACTGCTTAAAAGCCACTTTAGAAGCTTCCTTGCATTGGAGTTGCCGGTTTCATCTTTTCTCAGTACTGCATAATAATTTACTATAAACGGATACTTACCTTCCTTTATAGATTGCTTGTTGGGCTCCACGTTGTCTACAGCCAAAAATTTTACATCCCTGCTTGTGTACATTTGGCTTGCATAATAGTATACAGAATAGCCAAGAGAGTTTTTAGCATTCGAGAAATCCGCAACTCTGTCAATCAGATCTCCCATACCTATGACAATATGCTCCTTGGGAGGCTCTGTGAGGGTAAGACCGTTCATTACAACGCTTTCCATTAGGGTTTGGCTTCCGGAGTTTGGCTCACGCTGATAAGGGATTATTGCTGCGTCATCTCCTCCAACTTCCTTCCAATTGGTGATTTTACCCTGGTATATGTCCCTTATTTGTTTGGAGGTCAGGGTTCTTACAGGATTATTTATATTAGTAAGAAAAACAAATCCCTCTTTGCAGATTGGAATAACATCCAATTCAATGCCGCTTTTTTTGGCAAGATCCAGTTCCTCTTTAGATGGCTTTGTGACAAAGATAATGTCTGCTTTTTTATTTATGAGATTTATATATGCATTGTGGGTTGTGTTATGGGTTATAAATCCTTTAACTCCTGTATCATCCATGCCCAGAAGCTCTTTTCCCATTTCCATTGAGAGGGGATATGTAGCTGTTGAACCGTCTATTCTTGGGAAATCGGTTTTTGTATACAATGACTCATAGAAGCCCGCAAGGTCTTCTATGAGCTTGGTGTTTTTAGAGATATCAAACTCTTTGCCGCATAATATAATAAGACCTCTTTCATCCCAGAAAACATTTTTTCCTGCTGCATTTGCAATAGCTCTCAAAGGGAGCAAAATTCTGTCGCTTATGATTTGAGCAGGGACATCTAATGGGGTAGTACTGCCATCGACAATCATGCTTTTTACACCAGGCTTAACCGTCATACTAAAATTGTCGGATTTTATAACAGCAGTTTTGGTGCTGTCATCCCAGTCAACTTTGGCTCCAAGCCCTTCGCATATATATCTCATTGGTAAAAGGGTCCTACCGTTTATAACAACGGGAGACAAACCGCTGCCTTTCTCTATTTCACCAACCGTACCTGAGTTGTAAGCTATAGGTTTGCCTACAAAAAGGACACTGCAGATTTCTTTATCAAAACCCTCCATTATACTTTCCAGCTTGGATAGCCTGAATAAAGATTGATTCTTAAGCTCATCCAATACTTTTTTCTTTATTTCCAAGATGGAGGATGTACTTTCCGTGAAGTATTTTTGAAAAAGCTTTTTTATCCCATCGTTATCTATATAATCATCACTTAAAACAAGCCATTTTCCATCGCTTTTTTTGAGTATAATTTTATGGTCGATGGACTGTGAATTTTTTACAGTAGGTGCACAGTTAAAATAAAAATCAGCATTCTCACTTAATAATAGTATTGCCTTGTCTTCTGAGGTTTCAATATTCTCATAAACTATGTTATAGCTGAATTTCTTCATCCTTAAATCATTATACTGGGATTTACGGTATTCTATGATGGTATTAAGAATATCAGCCTCATCAGGCATGCTTTCATCTTTTGCAATATCCAAATCTAGCAAGCTTTTAAAGCCTTCATCTGATGATAGGCTTGAGAGCATTTTATAGCGGTAATCAAAATATTGTGAAATGGCCAGCTTAATGGAACTTTGGGGATAGACGTTTGAAGAGTATACCGGCTGTTGGAATAGGATTGATGCTGCAAGCAAAAGAACTAAAATAAGTTTTTTCATCATTTCCTCCTGTTTTATTGATATTTAGTTTGGTTACTTTACTTTAATAATTTTATATCAATCTTGTAACAAAATTATAATATGTTTGTTGCAAAGTTGTAAATGTTGGGTAATATTGATGACGCTAACACCTAATCAATCAGATTTTTTATATGGAAAAGACCAACAAACATTTTTGTTTGCTGGCCCTTTCCATGAATCCTAAATTGTTTTGGGTAACATATCAGTAAATATATTTGGGATTGAAACACCATAAGAGGTTATTATCACTTGATTTGCATTGCAATAGAATCAACTAGATAACCCAACATTGGAATAATATGTAATACTTCCGAATAAAATCCCTCCAAAACTTTTATATAAGGATTGGATTCGTTTAATTTGAAATAGAAAGCAGATGTCCCAAAATTGACATATCTGCCATTCTGCGATATACCCGAGTTGCTGGACACACGTGAGTTAGGGTAAAATAAACCTATGGAGGGATAAGTGCGTCAAATCAAAGTAATCAACATAACAATGAATTTAAAGCAGATATTATTAGGCTGATCCGGGAAGAAA
>NZ_DATCTU010000050.1 GCF_036567765.1 Pseudobacteroides sp. | reverse complement strand
GAATTAGCATTGCTGCAAGAGAGCAAAATACCGTCGCTAATAACAACTCGCTTGATAGTGAATACACTTATTTTTATTCATTGCCGACCCATGGCAGCCTTGAAGGAACAGAGCCTTTTTTGATTTATATACCAGAGCCATTTTACTTAGGCACTGATCAGTTCACGTTTTATGTCTATGATGGTGAATATTATAGTAATATCGCGACGGTCACGATAACTATTAATAAAAAATACACGAACTACCTCCCAATTTTACATAAATAATAACTAAAACTTGCAGAAATCCCTGGGGTTGAAAGCCTGAAGTGTCTTTGTACCGCTGGATGAGGGATTAAATCCATGAAATTGATGCAAAAACGATACAAAAAGTGTAATCTGTGGTATATATCAAATAATGAAAATATATTATTATCTGTTAACCTCTTTGTTTTATTTTTCTTCTTAGTATCTAAACGATAAAGAAGGTTGTCCAAAATGGCATAAAGTTTGCATGGTGATACGATGATATTTATTTATCATAGAGAGGATGCCTATGAAAAAATACTTCTTAAATGTCCATTTGTAGTATTACATGTCGCGTCGGAGATTAACAAAATTGCATTACCCTAAAAGGAGATTAAGATGAAAAAAAGAATACCAGTTATTTGTGCCCTTGTTCTCTTTGCTTTTTTCTTCCAACTGATACCGATTTTACCGCGAGCATCCGTAGAAGCCGCAGGTGTGTGTCAGGTTGGTGAAAAAGATGAAGAGGTGGTTGTTAGAGTTTATTATAAAAATATCAAACAAATTGATCTGCTTTCTTCGTTTGATTTGTTTGAATATAACAACCAATCGGAAAAATATGTGTTAGTCGCTATAGCGAAATCCAGAATTCCTGAGATAGAAAAATTAGGCTTTACCGTCTCGATCGATGAAACTGAGACAAAGAATTACAAAGCCCTTGATTTACTTCGTTCTCAAGCCATCAATACTATCCCAGGGTATAGTTGCTATCGCACTGTGGAAGAGACATACGCAACAGCCCAGACAATCGCCAATACATATCCAAACTTAGCTACATGGATTGATGTAGGCGATTCATGGGAGAAGAGTGTGGGTCAACCTGATGGTTATGACATGATGGTATTAAAACTGACCAATAACCAAATTCAGATTGAAAAGCCCAGGTTGTTTATTATTGCCTCTATCCATGCCCGAGAGTATACACCAGCTGAAACTGCTTTACGGTTTGCAGAGTTTTTGGTCAATAATTACAACAGTGATCCAGATGTAACCTGGATATTGGACTATCATGAAATTCATATTATGTTCCAGGCAAACCCAGATGGGCGTAAAGAAGCCGAAAGCGGCAGCTCCTGGCGTAAAAATACAAATGAGAATTACTGCGGAGTAACCAGTAGTAACCGTGGAGCTGATTTGAACCGCAACTTTAACTATCAATGGGGTGGTGCAGGTTCTAGCTCTAACGCTTGTGATGCAACTTATCGCGGTCCTGCAGCGGATTCAGAACCTGAAACTCGGGCAATTAGGGATTATATGCTTTCCCACTTCCCC
>NZ_DATCTU010000049.1 GCF_036567765.1 Pseudobacteroides sp. | reverse complement strand
ATGCCATACAAGAGTATGTCCACGCACTTTTTTATTGTTACTTATAGCATAATTAACCAATTTATCGCCGTTTGTAAAGTTAAAATTATTTTGTGAAGGCTCTATAGCATCAACTTTCATCTCATTCTCAGCTACAACCATTCCAAATTCGTTATTTAGAATATTAGCATACGTTGTACCTGTTTGATTACCGAACCATTGACTGTTAACACATGTACCAAATGTTATTCCCTTTGCCGCAGCCAATTGGTACAATGCAGTACCCTTAGGTGATGGTATAGGCGTTGGTGTTGCTATAACAGTAGTTGTCGGTGTGTTGACACTAACTTCTTTATTAAAATTTGAAGCAATTATTATGACATCAGCCATGTTTATGGAACCGTCACTATTTAAGTCATATGATGCGACATATTTTCCATCTCCAGCCACCGCATTAAATTTGGTAGCCAATAATATAACATCAGCCATGTTTATGACTCTGTCATTATTTAGATCACCCTTTACAGATGAACTTGGGTTTGAAGGCTCCGATGAGTTTACTGCTCCAGCTCCAAAATTAAACCAGTCAATGTTTATCGGTCCTGAGAATACCAGATACAAGTCATTTACTCCTGTAGCTTTACTTATATTGCATGACTGTTCTTCATATGTATCCCAGCTCCCTGTTGGTGCTGCAGACAATGTACCTAAAAGTGTGCCGGTAGGGCTGCCTAATCTTAGCTGTATATCTGTATTGCTTTGACCTGCAACACGAGCTTTAAATGAAGTTGCTCCGCTTCCAAAATCCACATTTTTAAATACTAGATTATTGCCGTTTTCAATATAACCAACGCCGTTTCCGCCGTCACTAGTACCAATCTTTTCTATAGTTGATGAACTATAATCGTTATAATTTTCTGCTTCAATTTTATCAAAAGCACTTATCTTAGTTGTGCTTGATGTTGTCGGTCTTGTAGGTGTAGGAGTTGGATTGCTTGTGGAGGGTGAAGAAGACGGACCAAAACTAAGATTCATTTTAGTCATATCAGCTTTACCACTACTTTGATATCCCTCTACAACCATTGAGACTTCGTACATCTTGCCCATCTTCATTCCTTTAGCTTCCCATGCTTTAAAGTGTTCGCTGACACTTATGGTTCCGCTTGTTCTTTTAGATGTGCATATACTCCAATACTGCTGAAAAGTTGTATCACCCTTAATGGAAGGTCCTGTTCTGGAGTTTTGATAAACCTCATATGTACGCCCGTCAACAGTAATTGTTCCCTTCATCGGTATACCATTTCCCGGTGGCTTCCAAGTGCCATAACTATCTATGATGTAATATTCTACGAGAGGATCTTCCGTCCAACCATAGACAGCCATATATGAGTTACCGTTTGGCTGGTAGTTACAGGCATAATCTATTGTTATACCATTATAATCCTGCCATGCTTTGGTCGAGCCGAGTTTTTTACCAGTACGGAATAATATATTATTGATATTACTCCATGAGCAGCTGAATGTGCCGCCCCCATTGAGCGTCATAGTACCGGTACCATTATCTTTCCAGTACTCGTAGTTATAACCGTCAATTGTACCAGTGGCATTTGAGGTAAGCGTTGGTCCTGCGTGTACGGTTAATGGAAACAAGGTAAACAAGATGGTAAAACTCGCTATGATGGAAATAATAACCATCATCTTTTGTTTCATTATAACTCCCCCTTCTTTCTTTAAATAATTATATTTTTTATATCAAGCGGAATATATTGTTAATATATTTCCACTAGTTTTTCTTTTATTTCTTCAGTAATTCTTTTAGTGAACAGTATTAAATTTTGAAGCAATAATTATTACATCTGACATGTTTATTACACCGTCATTGTTTAGGTCATATGCGGCAACATACTTTCCATCTCCCGATACCGCATTAAATTTAGTAGCTAGAAGAATGACATCAGCCATGTTTATAATGCCGTCATTATTCAAATCCCCTGTCGCAACTGATTTTGTCGATGTTGGAGTTGGCGTAGCCGATTTTGTCGGTGTTGGAGTTGACGTAGCTGGTGTTTGATTTGTAAAGCCGGCTGCACATGCCATCTGAGCAAAGTTCCACAAGCTTGGCTTCCACACTGTCCAATCATGACCATAACCCTGAAGAAGCCATTCAGTGCAGGGAATATTATTGGTCTTACAATAGTCCCTTACCCTATTGTTACTGAATATAAGGTTATCTGCGGTTCCGCAGGAAAGAAATAGCAATTTTAAATTAGCCCTGGCCTTGGTTCCGCCGTCAGGAAACAGTTGGTTATTCTGTTTTGTAATGGGCGATGAAGAAAATCCCCCTATATAAGGGAACTTGTCCACGTTGGGCAAACCGATATTCATCGACTGGGCACCGCCTTGTGAAAGGCCGGCTATCGCACGGTGTTGAGGATCGGTATAAACAGAATAGTTTTTTTCGATGTACGGCATAAGGCTTTCAAGTAAATCCTTTGTGAAATTCTCCCAACCATCCACTCCTGATGCCGTTGCATTTCCATACGGCAATACGAGTATAAAGGGTTGAATTAGTCCTGCGGCAAGGAGATTATCGAGAATAACATGTGGTGCTCCGTTGTTGTACCACTCGTCTTCATTTCCGCCGATGCCGTGTAATAAATACATGACGCTGTATTTATTGCTTGTTGAATACCCTGGAGGCAGATAAATCCTTGCCCTCCTTTGGCTGTTTGTCGCATTAGACTGATAAGTAATGTAGCTGACCTGACCGTGTGGAACATTCTTGACCTGGTCATAGCCTGAAGGTGGTGTAGCTGGAAGTGAAGCTGCCGATGAAATCTTTGCTGGAACACATAAAAATGATACAAGCAGAAAAGCAATTAATAAAACACTCAAACATTTTCTTTTCATAATTCACCCTCCTAGAATATAAGTTAAAATTACCAATTACATCCCTTTGATTTTTTCTCTTTTTATCTATATCAATATTTGCCCCTGAGTTTTGCCATTCTTCTAACAAACTCTTCCGAACTTAGTCTCCTGTCAAACAGTTCCGCCACCAGATCTTTGTGTGTTTCTGCATCTGCAGCAGGCAGGATCGTATCCCACCAGCTAATGAAGCTTGTCCCGCTTTCCATGATCTGAGTTGTTTGTTTTATAAGTGGAGATAACTCTGATTTGTCATAGTCATCCAATTTCCAGCATGATAATCCTGCTCCGCTCGAATTCCCTTCTTTTCCTGATTTCTCGCTAATATATTTTAGAACATTCACTGCCTCCTGCTTGTGCTTGGTGTTAATGTTAATAAAATAACCATCCGTAATACCACCATAAAACTCTGTCAGATCTCCTTTTCCATTTTGTATTGTTGGGAATGGGATTGCAATCACCTTCTCCTTTACCTTCGAATTCGCATCCTCAATTTTAGTTCCAACCCAGTTTCCCTGGTACATCATTGCAGCATTTCCCTCAGTAAATTCATTGACCATATCAGTAAAACTGGTATTAAGAGCATCCTCATTAAAGGCCTTATTATCCACAAGCTGTATTAATTTATCTGCAGCCTCTTTATAATCCTGTCGGTCAAACAGTGCCGGAATAGCCAGTGCATTTCGGCATGCCGTACTTCCTGCCTGGCGCATAGCCAGGATATCATACCAATACATACCCGGCCATCGATCCTTCTCACCCACAACAATAGGAACAATTCCTTTGGACCTGAGCTTTTTCACTGATCCCAGCAATTCGTCATAAGTTTGAGGAATTTTAGCACCTGCTTTTTGAAATAATTCTGTATTGCAATATAAGCTGGCAACAAATCTATATGCCGGCAGACTGTATATCTTTCCATTATATTTGCATGAGTCTATTACGCCTGGCATTAACTTATCCAGGGTTTCATTGTCCAGATAAGTATCAAGAGGAAGAATATTTCCTTCATCAATAAAGGGTCCTACAAAACTTCCGCTCCACATATAAAATAAATCAGGAGCATCGCCGGCAGCTAAGGCTGTCTTGATTTTTGACTTATACTGCTCTCCATTCCAACTGATCTCGTGCACTTGAACTTCCGGATTCTTCTCATTCCACTCCCGAATTGCATTTTTCAGGGGATTAGAAACCAAGTCAGATCTATCTACCCATTGATTCCATAACCTTAATGTACAAGGCTCAGGTTTATCCTTTATTTCGTCTGTTGTGTCTTTTAATATATTTATTTTGCATGAAGTTAAGCTGAGTATCAAAACTATTAAATTCACTATTAGCAATATCCTTGTTATGGACTTACTCATTGTTATAATCTCCTCTATTAAATTTTGATTTCAGCTTATATTTCGGTATTTTTAAATGGCTACTTACACTTTTTCGGTAGTTTTTAAGTATATAAATACGTTAGCGGAATTTTTTGAGAAAACTACTTTGATCATACATTAATTATATAAGCAACAAATATTAAACTTATTAAATATTTTGCTTAAAATATCTAAAATATTATCTAAATTTTGAAAAACAAAAGGAGGATACAACGAAGTATTGATAACCTTATAGGGCTGTTCTTGTATTATTTTTTACGAAATTCATTAACTGAAAGTCCGGTGAACTTCTTAAAAATAGTGCTGAAATAATTCGGATCATTGATACCTACCATTTCCCCAATCTGATATACTTTCAAATTTGTTTCCTTTAGAATTTTCTTGGCATATTCCATTCTTTGTCTCGTTATATATTCAACAACAGTCTGCTTTGTTTCCTGCTTGAACACGCGACATAGATGGCTGGAACTGACATAGAATTCCTTAGCTATTGTTGAAAGCGAAAGATTTGCATCGTGCAAATTCTTCTCTATATATTCCTGAATCCGAACGGTTAATATGTTTACCTTCCTTTCATTGAAGGAATGAATCTTACTGATAACCTGCTCGATAAGGCTTTTTAGGTAGTCTTTCATTTCAAGCAGATTGTCCATTCTGAATACATCCTCATATGGCTGGCTATTTTTTTCCCACAAGCTTGATGTGTCAATTTTCAATTCAAGCAGAACACGAATGCAGGTTGATAATATGTCAAAGGCCTCCAGCCTTAAATTTTCAATGGTGACGGACAGATTAAAACAGCTTTCAGAAAACAGTTCATCTATGAGTTCTGTCGCTTTATGTTTCATTCCGGTTTTAATAAAAAAGTCCAGCTTTTCTCCTTTGTTAGGAATACCTCTCCATGATTGATCGCTGTTGTACGTGATATCATTGTAATTAACAACCTGATTTTTTCCTATTACAACTTTATAATTTAAAGCATCACAGGCTTCCCTGTAAGTAACTTTTATATTCTTGAGTCCATGGATTTTGTTCCCGATACCTATGGAAACAAAACATTTACACCTGTTAATAAGTAAAGCTTTGATGGTCTCACAGCATTCGGTTAGATCCAAGGATTCATTATTACTTAATATCACTATTTTCCTGCTGTTGTCAAAAAAGACATAAATGTATTGATCCTCTCTTAAAACTTGTCTGATTAAGTCAGAGCATTTCATGGCCAGGAGAATCAGTTGTTCCTCCCTCTCATGTGCTCCTCTGACAGAATCACTCACTTCTACTACAGCAGTTTGAAAAACATCAGATTTCTCACTCATATCTATTTTAAAGTAAGCCATCTTCTCCACAATCTCATACTGATCCAATTCGCTAAGCAGAAGTTCATTAAGGAATTTCTCCTGCATATAAGGCAGACTCTCATCCAATCTCTGTTTCAGCTTCTCATATTCCTTGATATGGGTTCTCTCCAACTCAATTTTACTTTTTAATTCCAGTGCAACTTTTCTGATCTCTTCAGGGTTGACTGGCTTCAGGAGGAAATCAGAGATTCCAAGTTTTATGCTTCTCTTGACATAATGAAACTCGTCGTGTCCTGTAATGATTACGATCTTTATATGTGGAAACTTTTCAGCAACAATCTTGCTAAATTCAATGCCGTCCATGAATGGCATGCATATATCCGTAAAAATTATATCGGGGACAATTTGGTCTATCAAATCCAGAGCTTCCCTAGCACTAGATGCTTCACCTGCAATTTCCATTCCAAGATCTTCCCAGCATATACGCTTTTTAAAGTAATTCCTTATCAGAAACTCATCATCCACAATAATCACTTTAAGACTAGACATATTTTTCCTCTCCATTTTCACTACTGATAGGTATCAATATCGTAATCTTCGTTCCGAAGCCAATAACACTTTCTATACGGAAGCAATCATCCACTCCATAAAATATTCTCAAGCGTTCGATGGTTCCCCTCAGACCGAAACTAGTAACTTCTGTATCAGTACTATTATCCAAAATCCGGCGTATACATTCTTCTGACATACCCACGCCATCATCTTCCACTGTAATCCGAATATGATCCTCTAAATACTCGGTCTCGATGGTGATGATCCCATGTTCACCCTTAACCCTGATGCCATGGTAGAGAGCATTCTCTACCAAAGGTTGTAATACAAGCTTAAGAATCTTAAAGTTGCCAGCCCGTTCATCCAGCTTATAATGTACCGAAAATAAATCTGCATACCGTATCTGCTGTATATTCAAATAATTTTTTACAATCTCGATTTCTTCGCCTATTGTGATTACCTCTTTTCCTTTGCTAAGGCTCAGCCTGTAATAGCTCCCTAGAGCATCAACAATATTACATGCTGCTTCTGTTTCTTCCATTAATATCAAGGAATTGATTGATTCTAAGGTATTATAAAGAAAATGGGGTTTTATTTGGGCCTGAAGCACATTTAATTCGGCCTTTCTTTTAATCCTTTGTTCAGTTATTACACGATCGATCAGCTGCTGTATTTCATAAATCATCATATTATACCCATCTTTTAGCTGACCAATCTCATTGTTTCCGGTGCGTATATCCACTTCTTTAAATTTCCCCTTCTGTATCCCCTTCATGGATTTTAAAAGTTTTTTTATCGGAATAGTAATTATTCTTGATGTAAGAATAGTACCGATAAACATAAGGAGGCTGTTAATTAGGATGATAGCAAAGCCGATCAAGCCAGGTACAGCTGTCTCATTGGACAATTCCTTAGCCGGCATTATACTTATAATCTTCCAATCAGATCTTTTGTCAACCAAATATGAAAACAGGTATTCCATATCCTTGAGCTTCTTCATCATATAGCCATGTTTGCTATTTTCAAAGGATTCCACCACATTTTTAATCTCGCTTTTATCTACCACATTTAATTTAATAATGCTTTCATGATTTTCATCTAGGATTGTAACCCCTGTAGTATAGTTGTTTATAATACTTGAATAAGAATCCTTAAATGCATTTTCCGATATATTAATAATTAAAACTCCCAGTGTCTTTGTAGAATTAATGTCCCGTATTAAACGGATCATAGATACAAAATTATCCTTAGGAGTATTCCTAAAAATATTTCCTCCATTTAGTTTCAATATGTAAGCACCTTTTTTTTGAACAACCAAATCATACCAATCCACATCCTGGATATTAGGCGGTATAAACTGCAGGTCATCCTGATTATTTATTGAATATTCATTTCCGCAATTATCGAAGATATAAACAGAAGATATAAAAGATGTTTCCTGAGTCAGTTTGTTGAGGTATGTACCCAATCTTGCCTGTACACGTAAATCCGAGTATATATTTCCATTCCTTAACAGCAATTGCAAATCATCATTAGACAGAATCATTTTGGAACAATTGTCTATATTGCTAATCATCAGGTCCAAGCTGGTCTTGACGGAATAAAGGGTCTGAACAGACATGTCACTGACCTTTTTTAAAGCAGTATTTGAGTATATCTTCTGATATAGAATATTGCTAAGTAAAATTGAGGAAATCAAAATAACGCAATAAAATAGTGTAAACCTTACACTGATCTTCATGTCGGAAATTTTTTTATATAACCTTCCCCCTATATACATAATCACCCCATGAATTCACATAATACCTTATCATATGTCTAACTTAACTTATTATATAATTAATTATACCATGAGAAAGTAAGAAATGGAAAGACATATAGACGCCTAACAATTATATTACAGCATTCCATCTCTTTTGCTTGGAAAGCGGACACCCCATGTCTGCAAGCTTGGCCCTGATTTGTACAAAGCATCCGCATTGCAGGCATGTAGTACCAAGCTCCAGGTACCTACAGTCTTTACATTGCAGTAATCTGAACTCATAGACCTCATCACTGACAAACTTTATCTTTTTATTCTTTGCAAGCTTGACAATTGCATCATTAATCTGGTCTTCTTGAACACGTCTTTTAGTGTCTACACTTTCCAAACAACTTTTACAATTTGATTCAAACATAATTCATCCCCACATAGCCCAGTTATTCAATTTCCAGTAAAACTACAGATTTTGATGGTATTTTACATCCGGCACGGTTATTTTTTAGTCGTAAATTTTTAAGCACATCAATTTTTACCTGGTTGCTGTTATCGAAGGTGTTTATTGCGTTCATTGTTTCCGCAGTCAGTACCTTGCCACTGATTCTATTTACCGCTATTCCTCTTATATCAACATCAACTTCGATATCCTGTATAGGATTTAGATTGCAAATTGTAACATGAATTTTCTCTTCCTTATCAATGGAAGATGATACACTGATTCCAGGAATCTTTTCTCCATTATAAATATAGTCTGTATTTTTAAAGTCAACAGTTAAAAGCTGTGCATCCTGATGAACCTTATACATGTCATAAACATGATATGTAGGCGTTAAAAGCATTCTATCACCTTCGGTAAGAATTATTGCCTGTAGAACATTAACCATCTGAGCTATATTTGACATTTGAACTCTATCGCAGTGGTTATTGAAAATATTCAGGTTGATACCTGCTATCAAAGCATCCCTCAATGTATTTTGCTGAAAAAGAAAGCCTGGGTTGGTACCCGGTTCCACATCACACCACGCACCCCATTCATCCACAATCAAGCCAACCTTCTTTTCAGGATCATACCTATCCATGATGGTGCTGTGCTTAATCACCAATTCTTCCATAAACAGTGTTTGTTTGAGTGTTTTGAACCATTCCCCTTCACCAAATTCCGTAGCCGAACCCTTTTCGGTCCAGGAGCCATTCGGCAAAGTATAATAGTGCAAGCTTATTCCATGCATTAAATGTCCTGCTTCCTTCATCAACACATCTGTCCACCTATAGTCATCACCAGCCGGACCGCATGCAATCTTGTGAATTATGTTGTCACCAAAGTTCCGCACATAGGTTGAAAACCTTTTGTAAAGGTCTGCATAATATTCCGGCCTCATATTTCCGCCACAGCCCCAGTTTTCATTTCCTATACCGAAATATTTCAGCTTCCAGGGCTCTTCTTTTCCATTAGCCCTCCGTAAATCAGCCATTGGTGATTTGCCGTCAAAAGTCATATATTCTATCCACTGCTGCATTTCCTGCACTGTGCCGCTTCCTACGTTGCCGCAGATATAGGCTTGTGCACCGATCATCTCGCAAAACTCAAAAAATTCATTAGTACCAAAGTGATTATTTTCAACCACACCACCCCAGTGGGTATTAATCATACATGGTCTCTTATCTTTTGGACCGATTCCGTCCATCCAATGATACTCATCTGCAAAACAACCTCCCGGCCATCTCAAAACAGGCACTTTTAGTTTTTTTAGAGCTTCAACAACATCGGTACGGTACCCTTTTATGTTTGGAATCTCGGAATCTTCTCCAACCCAAATACCTTCATATATACATCTTCCAAGATGTTCCGAGAAGTGACCGTAGATATTTTTGTTTATTTTTCCCTTTTTAATATCCGCATTTATTACCATCTCCAACATTTGTAAGCCTCCTTATATTTATTAATACCAATTTATTATAGCAATTTGTGGTAAATGAGGGTCATACAACTCTATAAATCTTTATATTCAATCCATTCTCTGTCTCTATTCCTTCTCCAATTAATAAATCTTTGGATAAACACTCCAGTGCTTTACTGTTTGTAATAATTTTAGGGCAGGTTCTAAACAGTACATTATTCCGTTTTTCATAGATATCGCCGCTATTCTCGATATAAATTTTACAAGGTTCCCCTGTATAATCCTTTCCCTCAAGCATATACCTTGCAGATAAAGTATGCCTGTCGCCATGCTTTCCTATGATTTGAGTATCAACACCTCCAGAGAGGACTTTCCCTTCAAAATACTTTCCTGTTACATACCCTGTAAACGGAATCATAACAACCATATCTTCATAATCATTATTTAATTTAATGCAATTCTCTGGCTTTATATGTACAGTAAATACCTCCTCAAATTTCAAATCATTCCCCCCTTACCCATAACAATAATCCCACTATCCCTGTCTTTTAATATATATTATTATAAACAACCGTTAACGACAGCTCTTACACGAAGATGATGATACTCTTCCATATTGGGCTCCATCTGGTGCATATATACGACCGAAAACCCTTCCTGCGGGTCAATAGATACATATGTGCCCAGCATTCCGGTCCATCCGAACTCTCCCACAGATCCGTTTGAATGCCCTTGTACTGGATTCATCAAGGTCCTTACTCCCAAGCCATACCCGTACCCGGCAAGATATGAACCGGTAAAATCCTTCAACTGATCCTCATTTAAATGATTCGTCCTCATCAGGTCTATAGTCTTTCTGCCGATTATTCTTTTTCCGTTATAGCTTCCGCCGTTGGCAAGCATCTGTGAAAATTTAAGATAATCGTTGACAGTGGAATAAAGCCCTGCACCTCCGGATTCATACAGTGCATCGGGATGATGGAATTCATCCAGAAGACCGGGAACCTTTATCATCCTTCCTTTTTTATCTTTCCTGTAGTTGGAGGCCATCCTGGATTCATTCCCATCACGGTAACGATAGCCGGTATATTCCATACCTAGAGGACCAAATATTTCGTCCTGCAGAAATTGCCCTACGGTTTTCCCTGAAATCAACTGTATCAAGCCAGCTATAATATCATGTCCATAACCATACTGCCAATGGGTACCGGGATGGAATTGAACAGGAACACTGCCCATAGCCTTAACCTCAGTCACAATATCATATTTGCCATATTTTTTTTGTAATTCATCTTTTACCCTTGCCATTTCTTTCTCTGTGGGTGAATCTCCAAAGTGAAACCCCATACCAACCGACATAGTAAATGCATGTTTAATAAGCATCGGTCCTTGGGATTTTATTGTATGGACAGAGCCGCCAGGTTCCCTAACAAAAACTTGCGTATCCCTGTACTCAGGAAAATATTCATAAATCGGTTCATTTAGGAGAAATTTTCCCCTTTCAAATAACATAAGGGCTGCCGTACAGATAACCACTTTCGTCATGGAAATAAGACGGTAGGCCGTATCTTCGGTAATGGGCCTTTTCTCCTCCAAATCAGCATACCCGAAATACCCTTGGTATAAGGTTTTCCCATCCTTTGCCACAGCACAACCGCATCCAGCCGGACCGTTTTTCACAAATTGTTTTAATAGTTCAGACAGATCATCAAATCTAGCCATATTACTTATCTCCTTTGCTATCCATCTCCTTGGTTTATTCCAATGTAAAGGATGCCAGACTTGCATTCCCCTCGCCTGTATACTCAAAATATAATGCCTGAATGCCGTCTGGAATTACAATATTCGCTGAGTATTCCTTCCAAACATTCGAAAAATCAACCTGTATCTTTCCAAGTTGTGTACCGTTCCATGATGTCTTCACTATAAAGGCACCACGGCAATATCCACGCACCTTGATGTTGACCTTCCTAACTCCCTTACAATCAAAATATTTAAATCCGGCTGCAGCACCATCCCTCAAGTTGGCTATATAACCGATTTCTTCATCCTCGTCTTTTCCGTCCTGGGTTATCTTGGGAAAACGACCGTCCATCCATGCCCCAAAAGTACCAGTATACTTTTCCTCGTCCTTGGAATATAGGTTACATGCAATATAAGCCGGATACTCTCCTCTTCCGATAAGTGGTCCTCCATTGGGACCGCATGATGTCATCTCTACCTGAGAAATCTCACCGTCTTCTTTAAATTCAATCTGTTCAATACATCCCTGTCTGCTGAAATTTGTTCCATTGGTGTGCCTATGGTAAAAAATGTACCACTGTCCACTTATTTCAACAATACTTCCGTGGTTATTCCCGCCATAATACATAGGCTTATTGGCCGGCTTGTAAGAATCAATATGAAGATCGTTATTGCTTACAATAACCCCCTGGTATTTGAACCCTTTTGTTGGACATTTGCTGGTAGCATAACACAGTTCATGAAAGACAATGGAGGAATAGATAAAATAATAAGTATCCCCTCTTTTTCTTATTGATGAAGCCTCAAAAAACTCATGTCCTTCAAAGCCGCTGCCTTTACTGTATGGTTCACTTGGTGCTATAAATTGGGGCTCTTCCACAATTGTAAGCATATCCGGTCCAAGCACCGTAACCATTGGACCCTTTCTAGATTTATCACCAACTGGACAAAAGCCGGTATATAGATACGTTTTCTCTCCTTCTGTCAGTACGCCAGGATCAAACTGAGGCTGGTCACCTTCTTTTTCACCCAAGCGTGTTCCGTCAGAATAGTGTACATATCCATAGAACTCAAACTTACCTGCCGGTCTATCGCAGACTGCTACCGATACAATAGGCACCTTGTCAAGAACATAGTACAAATAATATAGTCCATCCTGCCCGACCGTAATATCAGGTGCATAAAGACACATACTCCCGTCCTGATTAAGCGGATCATCTGTTTTTTTATAGATAATGCCTTCATACCTCCAGTCAGCCAAATCCTCAACAGGTGCCGACCAACATACATAATCATTTAAACAAAATACATGTCCATTAAAACGGTCATGGGAACCATAAACATATACCCTGTTATTAAATACATACGGTTCTCCATCAGGAATATATTCCCATGATGGAAGATATGGATTTAACCCTTGCTTTTCCACTATTACCCGCCTCCTTCTACCAACACATGTTTAATGAGGACATTTAAAAAGAGTGCAATGAAATTGCTTTCACTGCACTCTTCCACTTTAGTCATTTCTTACATTACTTTTTAGATGCAGCAATAAAAGCGTCTATCGATTTTTGACAATCATCGATAACCTTCTGAATACCTGCTTTTTCTAGAGAAGCCTTGACCTTAGGATATTGTGTATCATAGTCAACCAGCCCTTGGGAAAGCGGCCGTCCCTGATTCTGCCCTATCGGAGCCAGTGCTGCCATTTCTGATTTTACATTGCTGGAGTCGTAAGTCCACCCTACAATTTTCATTGGTTTTGCAGAGTTATTAAACTCCTCCATCTTCTGCCACTTGTCGGCACTCTCGCTTGCCCACAGGTAATCTAAGAACTGGCTTCCACCCATGGACCACTGAGCAAGACCGTAGTAACCTGAGTTGTCTGCGTTAACACCATCGGCAAAGTCGATCTGGTTTTCGCCAATCTTCTTGTAATGCTTGTTTTCAATACCCCAACTCAAAAGATTCTTAATCTCTTTGTCACTAAATAGCAGATTTATGAACATCATTGCCCTTTCAGGATTATCGGATGTTCTTGGAATAACCAACTGTGAGTTTGTCAAATCCGGAGTGGTTGTAAAATATTGAATGCCCTTCCAAGCATTTGCCTGAACAAGATCATATCCAAATTGTGCCTTCAATTCATCTGCTTTTCCTGGCTTCAACTGCTCTGTCCATGCAAATACTTTCTTAGCCTTCTTTAGCGGAGTTCCATCCTGCAGTGTTGCTACATCCTTGTTGATATAACCCTTCTGATACCAACTACGAGACAATTTGTATATTCTTTTTGCAATATCGGTTTCCATAAGATTCATAATCTTAACATCTCCATCGGTTTTTTGGTAGCCGACTGGGACATCCACAGTACCCACATTGACCTGCCAATCCTGTGCCAAATATTGCTGCTGGTCACCCAGTGAGGACAAAAACGGGATTATACCCGGTTCTTTTTCCTTGATAATCTTAAGCCATGGCTCTATGTCTTCAGGCTTAGAAATAGAGTCTATATCAAAATTGTATTTGTCCACCAGTTCCTTATTAAATATAAATCCGCCGGTTCCGAACATATCCTTCGCAGTCGGAATTGCATAGAGCTTTCCATTTACAATCGGAGCTTTCAAATATGCTGGATTGATGTTGGCAATAATATCCTTCCCGTGTTTTGCCACAAGTTCATCCAATGGTAACCATGCCTGTTTAGCCACGTAGTCATTAAATCCCCACCAGCTCGGTGAAAACATAATGTCTATCTTATCACCGGAAGCCACTGCCATCTGCTGCTTATTCTGATAGCTATCCCACCAATAGTAATTCAGTTTGATAGTGGCATTGATTTTTTTCTTAAGCAGTTTGTTTAGTTCTTCCTGTACCAGCTTTACATCTTTGCACTGGGGAGCAAGAAAGTATGCATTGATTTCATACGGTTCCAGATTCGATACTGTGCTGTTATCCGAAGACTTGTTTGCTGTTGCGTTTGCATCAGTTGGTTTGGTCGAAGTAGAACTTCCACACCCTGACAATAACGCACTGCATACTAGAGCTGCAGAAACAATGTTACATCCCAACCTTTTGATTTTAAGCATTATTATACCTCCCTAAAATAAAGTAATGTTTCTATATTGATCAGCAAAGACAAAAAATCGAATTTTCGCCCAAGCTGTAATCAACCTTTTACTGCCCCAATAGTAAGACCCTTTATAAAATATCTCTGGAAGAAGGGATATGCGAAAATAATAGGTCCGATACCGATAATCGCCATAGCCATACGCAGAGTTTCTCCAGGCACATTTGCCAATGCACTCGTAGTATTTCCTGAAGCTGATGCAAGAGAAGATGTCAGGAACTGTAAGGAACGCAGTGCCTGATACATTGAATATTGAAGATTGTAGTATTGAGGATCGTTAATGAATAATAGACAAAGATACCAGTCATTCCAATAACTCAAGAATGAAAATAATGCTATTGTCGCAATAACAGGAGTGGACATCGGAATAACAATGGTGTAGAATATTTTGAATTCACTGGCACCATCAATTCTAGCCGCTTCCAGCACCGAGTCGGGTAGATTGATTGTAAAAAATGTCTTTGCAATCAGCACGTAAAATGCATTCATGACCGCTGGCATGATCAAAGCAATGATATTATCCTGCAGATGCAGGTATTTGGTATACATGATATACCAAGGTACCAGTCCTCCTTGAAACAGCATGGTAAAGAACATAAAGAAGGAGAAGAAATTCCTGTATTTAAATGATTTTCTTGAAATGGGATACGCATATAACATTGTAAACAGCACACAAAAAAATGTACCAACAACACATGTGAAAATTGTAACACCATATGATCTTAGCAATTTCTCCACATCATTGAATAAATATCTATATGCATCAAAACTAGTTTTGCTGGGAAAAAAGGAGTACCCATTTATTGCAAGAGATGTTTGATCTGTAATCGAAACCATGAATACCAAAATTAATGGAGCTATACAGAAAATACAATAAACAATAAATGCTGCATTAATTATCAAATTGGTAGTAGGCGAAATGGAATTTAAGCTTAAAGATTCATTTATTTTTTTAGGCTTCATATTTTCCTCCCTCAAATCACAAATTATATTTTTTAAGATAATCAATCATTTAGAATATCTTATTTTCCTTACTGATTTTACCAACCGCCCAGTTGGCTATCAAAACTGTAAAGAATCCTATAACAGATTGGTATAATCCAGCAGCCGAAGACATGCCCAAATCCCCGCTCATAATTAACGCTTTATATATGTAAGTATCCAGAACTTCTGTCGAAGGTGCCAAAAGTCCCTGCTGCATTGGGATCTGATAGAAAAGGCCAAAATCAGATCGGAATATATTACCAAGGTTTATAATTACTGTTACAATCATAAAAGGAATCAAAAATGGAATTGTGATATATCTTATCTGCTGCAGCTTGCTCGCACCGTCCAATACAGCAGCTTCATAATATTCCTGGTCAATGCCTGAAATTCCAGCTATGTAAATGACAATACCGTAACCAATATTCTTCCATAGATTTATGAGTACTAATATATATGGCCAATACTGGGGTGAAGCGTACCAGTCAACGGTCTGTAAATTGAATATATTTACGATGGTTTTGTTAAAGAATCCATTCGGGTCCAGAAAGGCCAATGCAAGATAAGCTACAACAACCCATGAGAGAAAGTAGGGTAAAAATATTATAGACTGATATAACCTTGCCGCAAATTTATTTCTTAATTCATTGAGAGCTAAAGCAAATAGAACCGCAAAAATTAATCCTAATACAATGAAAAACAAGTTGTATAAAATGGTGTTTCTGGTAATCTGCCATGCAGCATCAGACATGAAAAGAAACTTAAAATTTTCTAAGCCCGACCATGGACTGCCTAGAAACCCATCACTATAGTTGAAATTCTTGAAGGCAATAATTACGCCAAACATAGGTAAATAGTAGTTTACAAATACTAGAGTAAATGGTAGCAGAAGCATAAGAAACATCGCCTTGTTTTTTACCAATTCCTGAATAAATCCCGTTTTTTTCCAGAAGTTCTTTTTCTTTGGTGCAGTGCTTGCATTCGGTGTAATATTTACATCTGGTGTAGTGCTTGCATTTGTTGTCATTGCACATTCCCCTCACATAAAGTATTTTAAATAAATTAATTAATTTATAGCTATTTATAATATCTATTGAATATTGCTATTTATGTTGTTACATCCTTTTAAGTTATACTTAAAGGAATTTATCACACCAGGAATTAACTTAGGCATGAATGAAAAATTACTTCCGCTTTTGAGTGGGTGTTGATGATTCAAATCAACATATTAGCGAAATTTATAGCGGAAGTTATTCTTTGATCATGACTTAATAAGGGATTTCATCTTATTTTTATTATATTGATAACCATCTCAAGTCTTAATAA
>NZ_DATCTU010000048.1 GCF_036567765.1 Pseudobacteroides sp. | reverse complement strand
AATTCCTTTCCCTTTTTTGACCCGATCTGATATAATTTCATATGTGGCAGCTCCTTTCATTTTTTGTTTTCCCAAACAATAGTTTATCAAACTACCGTCTGGACTGCCACCTTCAATTTCTACGAAATTCGGGACTTACTCCTAAATTGGTTATATTAAAAGTTTCATTAATATGATTTTACAAATTATCTGGAAAGGAATGATAAACTGTATGAAAAATTTGTCTACAAAAGAACTGGGCTACATCAACGACATGCTGTCGTGGGAGCTTTTAGCCTCGAAGAAGTGCTATCAGTATGCCAACCAGGAGACCAATCCGGTATACAGGCAGCTATTTTTTGATATCTCAAAAATTTCGCAGCAAAACTACAGCAATCTGCTTGGATTTATTGAACAGGCAAATAACTCACAAGGAGGGCAAAACAAACAATGATAAACGAATCTGTAATAACATCAAAAACGGGAGTTCAAAAAATCGGTAAACCTGTTTCAGACCAGCTTCCTAAGGTTAAGGATGCAAATGTAAACCTAAGGGACAGGTTAAATGATGTATTGTTAGCAGCAAAACATAATCTTGTAAGCTATCAGATAGCTATAAATGAAATTCTAGATGATGATTTAAGGCAGTGTGCCATTGACAATAGAAACAGGAACCAGGATATTCACCACAGAGTCTTTACAGAATTATTCAACCTAGGCGAATATCAGGCGGATTTAGCTACATCCCCTCAAATTACCGATACTTTTGAGGTTTTCACCAATTACAAGACACAATTGCCATATAAGCAGTAATATTAGTCTTTACAGTTGGAGTGTTGCTGCACTACTTGAAAGTAGTGAATGCAGCACTCCTTATTTTGTATTGCTTCAACACCTTTTCCAACCTGATCAATATGTTGACAAGCAAGTAAATTATATGATATTTTAAGAAAGACCAAATGTTATTTTTTTCTTTATTTCCATTTAATCAACTTTTTTCTGTTTATTGTTCAAAGATTATTTTAAATAAACCAGGAGATAATTTAATGTTTAAACTTTCAAGATGTACCATACTATGCACGATTACACTTAGTTTTCTTTTAATTATTTTAAGCAATACCTGCTATACACAATCCTCTACCTATAAGATATTTCTCAACAAAAAGGAACTTATCACCAACACCCATCCGATAAACGTGAAGGGAAGAATTATGGTGCCCATACGCAAAATACTTGAATTCATTGATGCCGACTTTGAGTGGATACCCGATAAAAAGATGGTGAAAATCACTAAAGACAATAATAGCATTGATCTAAGGATCAATACACCTTTCTGCTCTGTCAACGGGAAAAGTCTTAACATGGACGTTCCCGCACTTATACGACAGGATAGGACCTATGTTCCAGTCAGATTTCTGGCGGAATCACTAGAAATGGATGTCCATTGGGATGAATCTGCAAATGCTGTAATGATAAGCACTAAAGAACCTCAGTATATTGTTCCTGCACAATCACCTACGCCATCAGCAACACCTATTTCGGAACTTGTTGCTACAGAGGCCCCGACACAAGTATCAACACCTGCACCACAGACCAATGCATACACTCCAATCAGCACACCTGCTCCTACACCTGAAGCCCAAAAGCCTTCACCCGATGTGTATGATAATATTAAGGTCTACATAAATGGCGAAGACATTGATTACAAATTTATTGGAGCCCAGCTTATAGATCAGCAGGGAATATTGTACGCAGACCGGCTTTTTGTAATGGTGGCTTTTATGGTTTATTGCCAATATGACTCTGCCACCGATACATATCAACTCAAGAAATACAGTGATGAGGATGAAGAAAGCTTTATTGTTTTAAATACCAAACCCATAGATAAGAATTATATTCCAGTACTTGAGGTATGCAAAGAATTGAATTTGAAGTATGAATATAAGGATCATGTCCTTAATATAATCGACTCTGAATAAAAAGTGCGAGGATTTTTTTCCTCGAAGTTACATATAATACAGACGGTGGTGCTGATATGAATACTATGAATATTAAAGAGCTTGCTTTGAAGATAAAACAAAATGTTAGCAAGGTTATTGTAGGAAAAGATGAAATAATAGATCTGTCACTAATAGCTTTAATCACATCCGGACACATACTTTTAGAAGATGTTCCGGGTATGGGCAAGACAATACTTGCTAAGACACTTGCAAAATCTCTGAACTGTTCCTTCAGAAGGATTCAGTTCACCCCAGATCTGCTGCCTTCCGACTTGACGGGAATTAATTACTACAACCAAAAACATTGCGAATTCCAGTTTCGTCCCGGCCCAGTTTTTTCCAACATTTTGTTGGCTGACGAAATTAACAGGGCAACCCCCAGGACACAGTCGAGCCTCCTAGAGTGTATGGAGGAAAGACAGGTAACTGTGGATGGCGAAACCAGAGTGCTTGGTAAGGCTTTCATGGTCATAGCAACTCAAAATCCCATTGAAACCCAAGGTACCTTCCCTTTGCCTGAAGCCCAACTGGATAGGTTCTTATTTAAAATCTCTATGGGATACCCATCCAATGAGGAAGGAGTAAAAATCCTGAAGCGGTTTATCGCAGACAATCCCCTTGACGATATCAAGCCTGTTGCATCAGCCGATGAAATCATTGATGCTCAAAATTCCTACAGCAAAGTCCATGTAAGCGATGATATTTTGAAATATATTCTTGAGATTATAGAAAAAACAAGAAATCACCCTGATATATTACTGGGTGCAAGCCCTAGAGCCAGCCTGGCCCTCCTGAAGGCCTGCCAGGTGTATGCAGTGCTTCAGGACCGCAGTTACATACTGCCTGACGATATTAAGTACCTGGCCAAACCTGTACTTGGTCACAGATTAATATTAAAAAATTCAATTCTTGGGAGAAATGCCGGGAACACAGAAAGTGTTCTGGATCAGATTATATCGGGTACCGCAGTGCCTTCTGAAGATAATCTCTCGAAAGGACCCAGATAGATTATGAGTGCCGGTTTATTAATCATATCAACATTGATCATTGCATATATCCAAGCTGTTATTTATAAGCGTTGGGGGCTTAAAGACGTCACTTATTCAAGGTGCTTCAGTACAACTCATGTCTTTGAGGGTGAAGCAGTCCAGATGATAGAAGTAATAGCTAATAATAAGCTGATACCGATACTTTGGCTGCAGTTGGAATCGGAAATAGACGCCCACCTTCAGTTTCAGAAACAAGCAAATCTTTTCATCAAGCATCAGCAGTTCCACAGGAGCTTTTTCAGCCTCATGCCTTTTACCAAAGTAACCCGAAAACATAATGTCATATGCCGTAAACGAGGTATCTATACCCTGAAATCAGCTGTGCTTTCATGCAATGATGCCTTTAACATAGTGCAAACCTATAAAGAATTATCTTTATCAGCCAGCATAATTGTATATCCAAAAATATTGCCTGTAGAACATTTGGACCTTCCTTGCCACAGCTGGATGGGAGACACAGTTGTGAGACGGTGGATTGTTGACGATCCTTTTATGATTTCAGGTATAAGGGATTACCGGTACGGAGATTCGATGAATAAAATAAACTGGAAATCAACAGCAAAAACCGGTAGTATTAAAGTTTACAATACAGATTACACATCAAACATGAGGGTTATAATACTTTTAAACATCCAAGCCAGTGAAGACAGCTGGAACGATAAGACAGACATTGACCTTATGGAAAAGGCAGTAGCCTATTGTGCTTCAATAGCCAATTATATGATATCCAAAAGCATAGAAACAGGCTTTTGCTGCAACTGTCATTTATCTGAAGACGATAAAACACCTGTGCTTATATACCCAAGCTCCGGCTTACACCACATGAACCTGCTTTTAGAATCAATGGCCGTCATGCAGCTTAAAAGATCAAAGCTGTTTCACGCATTCTTGGACAGCTTACCTGATAATTTTGTAAAAGATACAGATTTTCTTATTGTTTCATCTTATGTTGATGCACAGATGGAGAAAAGCATTGAAAGGATAAAAGCTTTTAACTGTAATGTGGAAGTACTCAACCTGCATTAGCAGCAACTTATTCATGCCTAAACTTATATTAAAGGATGATCTATATGCCTGCTTTTTTAAAATACATTTTAACAAAATTTATGCAGTCAATTGTAGAAATTTTATTTATTTTTCCAATACTGCTTTTTGCAGCTGTAAACTTATTTCCTGATAGCCTTATTATGCCTGTAATTTCAAGTCAGGCTGCTTTTTACCTTACAGGCATACTCCTAGGCTATTTTCTTAAAAACAAATCAAATTCTTTTTATGTAATAATAAGCTTTTTTACAGGCCTAATTGCATCATTTATAATAGGGTATTTTATATCTCTCCCCATATTTTACACTCTAATGGTGTCATTCTCAATCTTTAGAGGTATACGAATAAACAATAACAACTGGCTTAGGCAATCCCCTGTACCTGCTTTTTCGGTTCTATTCTCAGCATATCTGGTTTTTTATGTAATGTTTCTTATGTCACCTAATCTCTACAACCATATAGACATATTAAACAGAGCAGGGCTGGTAATGATCGTCGTGTTTCTTTCCATTTGCAGCTTTGACCAGCTAAAGGCTGCTTTTTTTAAAAAAGGAAGTAGACATTATATCCCCTCAACTATTTTAAAGTTCAACATAACCTCACTTGTAATTGCATTAATATTAATAATTGGTTTAGCCAGGTTCAAGCCTTTTTGGAACTCTATACTGGCCCTCATAAAATCTGTGTTTTTAGGGCTCTATACTCTTTTTGAAAAACTATTGGTCAGTGCAAATGATAAAGTTGAATCTAAAAGCAAGGAAGTAGACATATTTGGCAAAAAGATTTATAATAATATTACATTTATGGAAACTATAGAAAGTATCCTGACAGTAGTTATAACAATAGGCTTTTTAGTGTTTACTGTTTATGTATTTTTCAAATTGGCAATGAAAATAGCAAATTGGCTTTCAAACAAGTTCCGTGGAAATATAACTGAAGAAAACACGCTTGGATATGTAGATGAAAGGGAGATAGTCCGAAAGTCTCCTTCAAAATATTTATCTAATGTTAAAAATATTTTTCATCTTTTTGATAAAAAAGAGTTGGCCTGGAGGGATCTGACCAATGACAGGGATAAAGTCAGGTTTATCTTTAAGCAAAAGGTTTTGAGCTTTATAAAAAAGGGTTACCGATTCAATGACAGTCTTACACCAAATGAATTGGGCAAAGAACTGGAGGTACTTTATAAAGAAGATATGTCTTCACTTACCTCAGCCTACAACAAGGCCCGATACAGCAACGAGAGCATTAAAACCAGTGAGGTGGAGATGCTTGTAAAAAAGCATGTCAATAAATAGATCTGAAGGGATGTTTGTAATGAACTCATTGTTAAATTTATGTGCCGATCTGAACCTTTCCAACAGGCCGACTGCATTTATAGATGTAAATGTTATTTCCATGAATAACGATAGGATTCTGGAAAACCAGACTGTGATTATAAAGAATGGGCTTATTGATACCATCGGGAACAGCAGGCATACCCCTGTGCCTTCTGATGCAATACCTATAAAGTCTGGAAAAAAGTATCTTTTACCTGGCCTTGTTGATATGCATGTACATTTTAATAGCTTTGCACCTTTTTTTGGAGTAAAAAATGAATGGGCTTTATACATTTCAAACGGTGTTACCACAGTAAGAAATATGTGGGGAATTCATATTGGATGGTATCATCCATTTTTAAACAAATGTAAAAAGATACCTATGTGCAATATACCTATACCAAATGTCTATACGGGCGGTCAAATATTAGAGAGTAAACCTCAATTTTTTCCTCCCTTATCAAAGCTTATTGAAAATCCTAATAATGCAAGAAAATTTGTAGAATACGAAAAGAAAAAGGGTTATGAATTTATAAAAATTTATCACACATTATCAGAAGATTCCTATATGGCTATCTCAAAAGCTGCAAAAGAGCTGAGCATTCCTTTTTTAGGGCATGTCCCTGATGTAATAGGAATAGATGGTGCCATTAAGGCAGGCCAGCATAGCATTGAACATCTTATCGGTTTTTTTAACCCCTTTACAGGAAAGACCAAAACCGACATTGAATCGGTCGGTCAATATGGTGCCAATCTTCGTGATGCAGGAGTCTGGAATTGCCCAACAATGGTTGTCTGGCAAAGATACCTTAGCCCTGATAAAGCAAATGAATTTGATAAAAAAAGTGATATGAGATACCTTCAAAAGAAGTATAGATACAGCATGCAAAAAGCACTTACTGCTGCAAGCAGTAAACTAATTATTCCTGATAATTACGATGATTATCAAAAACACGTTGTGGGAGAGCTGCATAAAGCAGGAGCCAGAATTCTGCTGGGTACCGATTCACCCAACCCCTATATAGTTCCAGGTTTCTCTGCACACGAAGAACTTGAAAACCTTGTTGAAGCAGGGCTGACCCCTTTTGAGGCTATTAAGGCAGGAACAAAAAACGCTGCGGAATGCTTGAATAGGCTTGATGAGTTCGGTACTATATCAGTTGGCAAGAGAGCGGATCTGCTGCTTCTTGATAAAAATCCCTTGAATGATATTAAAAATCTTAAGAGCATGTCCGGAGTAATGGTTAGAGGCACATGGCTTCCAAAATCAGCACTTGATGCCATACTTAATGCAATTGAAAAATCTTGCATCTGACACGGCATAAACGAGGGTTTAAAGATTTTTGCCAAGGTCAAATGCAAGATTTTTATATTATCTATCTATACTAAGGGGCTAATATTTAAAGGTTCAAAACTATTGGCTTTAATCTACTTGGATCTCTTTCAAGTTTGTCTTAACTTTATCCTTGAACGCCTTAACCATGTCATCCTTTGTCTTGTACTTTCCTGCAAGATATGACACCATGACATCATCAAATGTTCTTTCTATTATATCATCGTACTGTGTAAGGACTTCACCGTTAATATCTTTTACGAATGGTTCATAGAATTTGAATAGGTTTGCTCCTACAATGTTGCTGTCACTTGGTGATCCTTCTGCAATTATTTCCAGATTATTCGGGAAGTCCTGGTTATCTAGAGCCCATTTCTTCACAGTATCTTTATTGGCTGTAAAGAATTTAACAAATTCCCAAGCAATATCCTGATTTTGTGAATTGGCGTAAATACCCATCCAGGTTCCTCCCCAGAAGTATTTAAACGGTGGGTTTGTGATACCCCATTTTCCTCCATTTGCAGCAGTTTTGTCATTGGAATTAATTATCCATGGAACTCCCCATGGCGGCAATGCCCATACCATTGATGTCTCATTAGCGGCTATGGCCGATGACCAACCGGGTGTCCATTGGGTCAGCCCGCTCTCATACTTGTTATCCCTAAGATTCTTGGAAAAGTCTATCAATTCCATAACTTTTTGATCTATATTAAGCTTATCATCCACAACCCACCCTTTGGATCGTGCACCTAAATACATTTTCTTTGGCTCCTCCCATGTCGGGAATAAAGCAACCTTTCCTCCGCTCTTTTCTTTAAGTATTTTTGCTGTTTCAAGCATTTTTTCCTCTGAGGAAAGCATTTCTGCAATTGCTTTTGGGTCATCAGTTCCCAGATATTTTTTTGCAACAGTCTTCTTATATGCTATAGCTCCCGGTGCAGCCTGGTGAGATAATGCCTTTAATGCCCCGTTCTTGTCTGTTCCCACCTGTACTGTAAATGGTATCATTTTTGATGCTACATCCTTTGCTCTCTCTGTCAAGTCTAAAAAAGCACCGGGCATCTCAACAAGCCTTTTTGCAAATGCCGACTCTGCAACAAATACATCCGGAACTCCCACACCAGCCCTAAGGGCTGCCGTCAACTTATTCTGATACTGGGAATCTCTGTCGGATACAATGGTAGTCTTTACCTTTACATTCGGATATAATTTGTTGAATGCTTGACTTATCTTTGGTCCCTCACTGCTGTTAAAGTGCCAGAATACTATTTCTCCCTTGTAATCTTCCGGGCTTTTATTTACTTCTTTATTATCTCCACTATTACTTACCACAGGTGTTGCATTCTCACCGCTTTCTGAACCGCCTTCTCCGGGATTATCTGACAGACAAGCCGTTAATGTTCCCGTTGTCATAAAAATACATACCAGCAACGCCAATACTTTCTTTGATTTTTTCATTATCCTTCCCCTCCTTTTATATCGGTTAAAAAACTTTAACCGCAAAACAGCTTTTACCACGATTCTTTATCTACTCTTGTATATAAAGATAACCAATTTAAGATACATAATCTTTTAGATTATAACTAAAACCACAAACATGTCTCTATTTTAATACAGGTCACCCCCCTCACACTAAAACACTGTCTTAAATTGGTTATCAAGGTTTCTTATAGTAATATGTTATTCCTCAAACCCCCTTATTTCAACCGATTTTATTGCTTAATTGCAACACGACATAATTTTGAAAATTGGATTAAAATGCATACATAAAATTACTATGGATTTATAATATTTTGAAATAGTGAAGCAAAAATTTCACATTCAGAAACCAAAATATTAATATATCAAAGTTTGGCAACAAGATTATACAATTCTACTGCAATATTTTCATGTACTTATGAAAAAAGATCAGGCAAGGCAAAATAATTTCCATTACATGACGAGTTTGTATGTTGCTCAATGGGCATTTCTTGCACGAATCATTCGGTATCTCATAATGAAGAAATGGAGAAAGTACATGTTCTATCTATGGAAGGACAGTTAATTTTATAGAAATATAGTAAAGTTAATACGTGTAAATATTTTATGAGACATGATATATTTATAGTATATTTTACCTAATCCAAATTTTATAGAAGGAAGGTGGAGTTTAAAATGAAACAAGAATTTAAACAAAGAGGGGGGAGTGTACGGTGAAACAAAAAATAAGAGTAATTTTTTCCATTTTAATGTGTTTTACTATCTTGTTTACCTTGTTTCCGGCAAACGTACAGGCGGCGACAAAAACGATTACATCAAATGAAACCGGCACTTTCGAAGGCTATGACTATGAATACTGGAAGGATAATGGTACCGGAACCATGACTCTCACTGGTGGCAGCACCTTCAATTGCTCCTGGAGCAATATCAATAACATATTATTCCGTACAGGAAAGAAGCTTGGTTCGACTAAGGCATGGCAGGATTATAACGGTATAGCAATAGATTATACCTGCAACTACCAGCCAAACGGCAATTCATATATGGCAGTTTATGGGTGGACAGAAGACCCACTTGTGGAATATTACATTATAGATAGCTATGGCACCTGGAAGCCACCGGGAAATAATATACCATCAAAAGGTACTATTACAGTTGACGGGCGTACATATGAAGTATATCAGAACAGCAGGACCGGACCTTCCATAAAGGGAAATACAACTTTCCAACAATACTGGAGTATCTGTACGTCTAAAAGAACAAGCGGAAAAATAACTGTCAGCGACCACTTTAAAGCATGGGAAGCTAAAGGAATGAAGATGGGGAAGATGTATGAAGTCTCCATGGTGGTAGAAGGATATCAAAGCAGTGGTAAAGCTGATATGACTAAGATGGACCTTACATTCGGCTCTTCATCATCATCACCATCAGTATCCAGCATTCCAAGCCCGACACCTACAAGACCTACTACATCAAGCACAACTCAAATAAGTGCTTTTGATAAAATAGAAGCAGAAAACTACAGCAGCTACACTTCATCAACTATAGAAACTATCGGTACAGGAAACGGTGGAAGCGGTATAGGCTATATAGAAGACGGTAACAATCTTGTCTTTAGAAACGTGAACTTTGGAAGCGGTGCAAACTCGTTTAAAGCTCTTGTTGCAGGTTCAAGCAATACCAATATCCAGTTAAGATTAGGCAGTCCTACCGGCACCCTCGTAGGTACATTGTCCGTAGCACCAACAGGGGACTGGGACACATACCAGGAACAAACGTGTAACATTAGCAATGCTGCAGGAGTTAATGACTTGTATTTGGTATTCTCAGGTCCTGTAAACATTGACTGGTTTACGTTCGGAGGCGGAACATCACCTTCAATAATACCTTCTACAGTACCTTCAGGTTCATCATTTAAGGGCGATCTTAATAATGATGGTATTATAAACATGGCTGACGTTATCCAACTAGCTACCAAATTTAATTCGGTAACTGGAGATGGAAAATATGTTGCTGCGTATGACATAAATAATGACGGTGCCATAAACATGGCGGATGTCATTGCTATTGCAACATATTTTGGCAAGGCTGTACCTTCTACAACTGCAACAACAAAAGTGACACCAACACCTACAATATCTACAATAACGCCTACGTCAACTGCCGGTAAATTCCGCTGCTTCCTGTTGTTGGGCCAATCTAATATGTCAGGATATCCTAAGGCTCAAGCGTCTGACAAGGTGACAAATCCCCGTATACTTGCATTGGGTTATACTACCAATCAGTGGGGTGTGGCAGTTCCACCTCTGCATGAAGCTTATCAGGGTGCCATCGGCCCTGGAGACTGGTTTGCCAAGACTTTAATAAATCAACTTCCAGCCAATGATACTATCGGATTAATACCATGTGCTGAAAACGGCAAAGGTATTGACTATTTCCTGACTACCAAATATAACTGGATTGTCGAACGTTGCAAACTTGCACAGCAAAGGGGCGGAGTGATTGAAGGTATTCTTTTTGTTCAGGGCGAAACAGATAGCGGTCAAGCTAGTTGGCCTGGCAAAGTAAATACACTGGTATCAAACCTGAAAAGAGACTTGGGACTGGGTGACATTCCTTTCCTCGCTGGTGAACTTCTTCAAACAGGTGATTGTGCAGGGCACAATAAGTTAATTGCTCAGTTGCCTTCACTAATTAAGAACTGCCATGTAATTTCATCATCAGGCCTGGTTGAGGATACTAGCGATTTAACATATAATCTCCATTATGATCATGATTCGCAAGTTACATTTGGTAAGAGATTTGCTGAAAAAATGGGGCAACTCCTTGGCAGTACCGTACCAAATACAAGTTCAAATCCGAGTCCAACAACTTCTTCACCAAAACCAACTTCAAATCCTAATGCCAAGCTTCTGGCACTTACGTTTGATGATGGTCCTGACAACACACTTACAGCAAAGGTACTAGACAAACTTGACAAGTATAAAGTGCCTGCAACTTTTATGATGATCGGACAAAAGGTAAATAGCGGCACAGCTTCTATAATTAAAAGAATTGTTGATTCAGGCCATGAAATTGGAAATCACTCATGGGGTTATGATAGTATGAGTGGAATGTCATCAGCAGCAATAAAGGACTCTATTAGTAAAACAAATTCTGCTATTTTGCAGTATGCGGGCGTAACACCAAAGTTCTTCCGTGCACCAAACCTTGCTTACAGCCAGACACTGTATGATGCTGTTGATTTGACTTTCGTACAGGGTGTTACTTGTAATGACTGGAGTACATCAACAACTGCTCAGCAGAGAGCCGATACCATTATAGCTGGAGCTAAAGACGGCACTATACTTCTTATGCATGACGTACAGCCTTTGCCTCATCCAACTCCTGAAGCACTTGACATATTGATCCCCAAGCTTCAGAGTCAAGGTTATGAATTTGTAACCTTAAGTGAATTGTTTAGTAGAAAGGGCATTGCATTAAGAGCAAATGACAATATCGCTCATACTACATTGCCCAACTAATGGTATCAAGATAGTTTATATTTAATAAACATATATAAAATGGACAGAATGTTTAAGCTATTCTGTCCATTTTTCTATTGATTTTCATATCTTTTATGCTATTATTAATACACTATTATGGTAAAGTTAATCTGTATAACTATATTATGAATTATGTTATATTTATATTATAGTTATTCAACACAAATTTTAAAGAAGGAGGGGTGTAAAATGAAACAAAAGTTGATGGTAATTGTTTCAGTTTTTATGTGTTTTACTATCCTTTTTACTTTCTTTCCGATAAGTGTGCGGGCGGCAACAACGCTCACTGCAAATGCTACTGGCACCATTGACGGCTACGATTATGAATACTGGAAGGATAACGGCACTGGGACCATGACCCTAAATGGCAGCGGCACATTCAGCTGCTCATGGAGTAATATCAATAACATATTATTCCGTACAGGCAAGAAACTCGGTTCAACCAAGACGTACCAGGAATATGGTAAAATAACATTAAATTACGCTTGCAACTACCAACCAAACGGTAATTCATATATGTCTGTCTATGGTTGGACAAAAGATCCACTTGTAGAATATTACATCATAGACAGCTTTGGTACCTGGAAACCACCGGGAAACCAATATCAACCAAAGGGCACAATTACCGTTGATGGGGGTACATATGAAATATTTGAGACCACACGAACTCAACAACCTTCCATTATTGGCACCGCAACTTTCCAGCAGTATTGGAGTATCCGTACAACGAAACGTACAAGCGGAACCATAACTGTTAGCGATCACTTTAAAGCATGGGAAGCTAAAGGAATGAAGATGGGGAAGTTATATGAAGTCTCCATGGTGGTAGAGGGATATCAAAGCCGCGGTAAAGCTGATATGACTAAGATGGAAATTACAATAGGTGCTTCTTCTACACCCACTAAAGGACCAGCTCCTACGCAAATTCCTACAATAAGTGTTGATATTAATCGTGATGGTGTTGTAAACATGGCAGATGTTATTTTACTTGCTCCTAAATTTAACATTGTAAGAGGTGATTCAAAGTTTGTCGACTATTATGACTTAACCAGAGATGGAGCAATAAATATGGCAGATGTCATATACATTGCAAGCTACAATAGAACGATAACTTAATCTATAGATAGGGGCCCAATCTTGACTGCATGGGTGCCTGCAGAAAGCATTAATATATATTCATGGTCAAAAAATACTGATTGAAACGGAGCTTTATATTATGATTAATATATCAAAGCCGATCAAAACCACACTCCTCTATTCTGACAAAATTATGGATGACATTACTACTCCATTAGCCAATAGAAAAGGCTTTTCAAAGGGTGCTTCAACAGTAATACCTGTATACTGCTATCGGTCAATCGGAGTATCCGATCCGAATGAAGACTATTATAAAAAGCTGGCCGACCTAGACAATAAGCTTTCGGGGCTTGGCCATATGTACCTTAGATTTACAGAAAATATACCGATATTGATTGAAAACGATATATCTATTGAAATAAATAAACTCTGGCAGGATAGTTTTTTACATATAACGGCTACTGAAAACCTTATTTCCGTATGCAACATACCAGCATTATTACCTGATATCTCAATTGGACCTTTAGGTAATGCCCTTCAAAACGGACTTATTGACATTATCAACCTATATAAAAAGAATTCTCCTTCAGTCACTTCTACAATCCTTAAAAACCTCTACATAAAATTGATATGCTGGCTAAAAAAGTTTGCATGCCCAACTTTTAGGAACATAGATTTCCAAAAAACCGAATACAACCCCAAGATTATTTATTACGGCAATATAAAAGAACATGAGGTATATTTTATTTTGCTTCTTTCCAAGCTTGGTGCAGACGTATTGTATATAAATACACTGACTGACGGCAAATTTGGTGAGGTAGATAATGGTAATGCTCATTCAGCACTTATAAAACTTGCAAGGACAGAGGAATTAAAGAGTTTCCCTGCTAAAGTTATGCAATCAAACAATATACCTCCTGCCAGTATAAATAACATTGGATTTTCACCATCTATTCCGATCCCTGCCCAATCGTCTGTTCCTATAACAGCACCGCCTATAACCCGAAGGGATCCTTCAGGGAGCGGAAAACGTGAAATGTCTCTTGAAGAGCTTGCTGCACTTTCTTCGTCAACCGTTATGATTATAGCATTCAATGACAAAGGAGAGTTTATTCGTAGAGGCTCCGGTGTGGTTATAGGAAGCAACGGGCTAATCGCGACAAATTATCATGTTCTCCAAAATGCATGCTTCTTTGGCGTTTTATTTGAAGGCATGAGCGAGGAAAACCTTTATGAAACCTATACTGTAATAAATGCCAATGTCCACAAGGATACTGCACTGATAAAAATAAACTTTAGGACACAGCCGATAGAGATTTCAAAAACAGGAGATCTGGTAAGAGGCCAGCGAGTTGTTGCTATCGGAAGCCCTTTTGGTCTTATGAATACCTTTTCTGATGGGATTGTTTCAGGCTTTAGAAAATATGACAGATTCGAATTTATTCAAATAACTACGCCTACTTCGGCAGGAAGCTCCGGCGGAGCCCTTCTTAACATGTTCGGTGAGCTGGTTGGATTAACTACTGCAGGTTTTGATGAAGGCCAAAATCTGAACCTGGCTGTTCCAAGCAAATATATAATTGATCTTCTGGAAAACAATTTTACAGCGTTCAACCTTGAGGTAATGGACAATTATAATACCTTTAGGTTTGACAGAATAGCCATACAGTTCGACGGATTTTTCAGTTATCTTTCAAATGAAAGGGACTATAAAGTTGCTTTACTTCAAAGCAGGTATGACCAAACCAACCTCTTATACTATGAGAGAGACAAGTTTTTCATTGAAGCAGTAGAAAAATACTATATAGAAAACATAAAAAACACAGCAATGAAATATCGTATTGAGAAATACGAGTTTGAGCTTATGGCTGGTAAAATATTTTTTACCTACACATATGACAGAGGCAGGATTGTAAATAAGAACTGGAAATACACCTAACCTTACTTATACTTTATACTAATGGGTTTATTTGCAAAACACATTAACCAACACATAACACTAGTGCTTCCATGCAAATAAACCCTCATATAACCTTAAACTAAGCTTTTATTCTCCACAAGCAGATAAACCGGTACTTCAATCTTATCCTTTCTATCCAGCCTTGTAACCTCAGCTGTATTGTTTTCTTTCACATTTTCAAGCCATACGGGAGATCCCTGATATAAAACCTGAATTACATCTCCAGATGATATTATTTCTTTTGCCCTTATAGAGTCCAATCCGCCACAACTCCTTCGCTTTTAGAGTTATTATGTCCTTTTTTATTGCTTCTATGCTGTAAAAACACTTTATATTTTGTATAAGGTGTTTTTTTTATTGCAATAATATGAAAGATACATTAATTATACACAGATTTATCCATTGGTACATAATCCCACTTATTAAAGTGTTGATTATTGCAAACCATAAGGATTATCTAAATCTACTTTCATTCAGACGCAAAGGAGATATTTATACAATGACATTGAATATTAACCCTATTATACTGATTGGTATTGTTGCAGTCTTTACTGTTTTATTCTGGGTGAATATCAAGAGGTTCAGACAGCTGCATATTATAAAAATGAATGACACCTCGCTAACCTGTGAAGAGCTTGAAGAACACGCAAGAAAAATCGCTATAGACCATACAGTTTCCAAAAACTTAAGATATAACAACTGGCCGGTCTTGCATATGAATGAAAACTATGATTTCATAAGCTCTATTTATAAGGAGTTAAATAATTCTGCAAGCAGCAAAAATGCTGTTCCTCCTGCTGCCGAATGGTTATTGGATAACTTTTACATACTGGACGAGCAGGTTAAGGTTGTACGAAAGGATATTTCCAGCGAAACATATTTGAGGCTTCCAGTCTTAAAGTGCGGGCCCTTGAAGGGTTATGCCCGCATATATGCCATTGCTGCAGAACTGGTATCACATACTGGTGGTCAGATCAATGACAGAATCATTTTAAATTATCTCAATGCTTATCAGAGCCACAGCACACTATCGGACAGAGAAATATGGGCAATGCCTGCCATGATCAGGATTGCTTTAATCGAAAACATCAAAAATATATGCGAAAAGCTCAATCTCACCATTAAGGAGTGGCAACAGGCTGATGAGGTTATAGACAATGTTTTGAAGAGTGATGATATCAATACTCTAAAATTCATCAGGAGCACTGAAGCAAAGCTTAAGTCTTCGCAGCAGATAAGTACTTCCTTTATAGAACACTTGTCCTACCGCTTAAGGAAGTCCGGAAGAGGTTATGCAAGACTCTCCGGAACATTTGACGATCTCCTTTCCAAATATGGGACCAGTACCTCCGATATGTGTCAGAAGGAACACAGCGTTCAAGCAGCGTACTCGGTATCTATAGGAAACTGCATATTAAGCCTTAAATTTCTGTCGTCCTTTGACTGGTCATATATATTCGATGAGATCAGTAATGTTGAAAAGGTTTTGAGAGAAGATAATTCATACCGTTTGATGGATCCTTCCACACGAAGCTTTTACAGACAAAAGCTTGAGGATATTGCTCTTGCTTCAAGGACTACAGAAATTCACGTGGCAAAGGAGGCTGTGAGACTTTCCAAATCCTATGAAGAATCCTCTAAGGATGATTATCATGAGCGTAAAAGGCATGTGGGGTACTATTTATCAGGCAAGGGAATAGATGAACTTGAAGAAAGTATAAATTACAGGCCTGCATTATTTAGAAGCCTTGCAACAGTCATCAAGAAGCATGCTGCCCCACTTTACCTGGGATCAATTATCTTTCCCACTATACTTATAACATATTTTCTGATGCATTACTCCTATAAGCTTTCTATAAACAACGCCCTTACCCTATCCATTTTTACTGGCTTGATAGTGATGATTCCTGCATCGGAAATAGTGACAAGTCTTGTAAACTGGACCCTTTGTAATACAACAAAGCCTTCAACCCTTCCAAGGTTGGAACTGAAAGACGGAATTGGTGAGGAAAACAGCACATTGGTTGTTATTCCGGCTCTTCTTCCGGATGAGAAACGCGTTAATGAGCTGATAAGCAACCTGGAAAGGCACTATCTTTCAAATAAGGAAGATAACCTGTATTTTGCCCTTGCAGGAGACTTTAAGGACTCTCATGATGAAAAAGTACCCTTGGACCAGAAGATTATTGATGCAGGTTTAAACGGTATAAAGAGATTAAACAATAAATATAAAAGGGATAACGGTATCAATATCTTTTATTATTTTCACAGGCACAGGAAGTTTAACCAGGTTCAGAAAAAATGGATGGGATGGGAAAGAAAAAGGGGAGCATTAGTAGAGCTAAACAATCTTCTTACAGGTGCTGCAGATACAAGCTACAGCATTGTGTCCTCTCCTCCCGATTCCATGCCAAAGATATGTTATGTACTGACTCTGGATGCAGATACAATTTTACCTATAGGCAGTGCCAAAAAGCTTGTGGGAATTATGGCCCATCCTCTAAACAAGCCTGTTTTAGATGAGAAGAAAAAGATTGTAGTTGATGGCTATGGACTTATCCAGCCTCATATAGGATTTGAGATAGAAAGTGCCAATAAGACTCTTTTTTCAAGAATCTATACAGGACAGGAAGGCATTAATCCATATGCCTGTGCTATTTCCGACATCTACCAGGATGTATTCGGAGAAGGAATATTCACAGGAAAGGGGATTTATGACCTTCATGTTTTCCAAAAAGTTTTGGAAGAAGCAATACCCGAAAATAGGGTTTTAAGCCATGACCTCTTGGAGGGCTCTTATATTCGAACCGGCCTTGCAACCGATATTGAGCTTGTTGACTCATTCCCGGCAAGCTATGCTTCTTATGCTGCAAGAATGCACAGGTGGACCAGGGGTGACTGGCAACTGTTGCCATGGCTGGGCAAAAGATTAAAAGATAAAAACGGCAATCGGGTAAAAAATCCTCTGAACGCTATTTCCATATGGAAAATGATAGATAATATGAGGAGAAGCCTTACGGCTCCTTCTATTTTAATTTTGATTATATCAGGTTTTTCCATTTTGCCGGGATCAAGCCTGTTCTGGCTGGGGTTAGCATTGTTTTTCACATTTTTCCCCATTATAACCTCAATCATTGATTATGTTGCTTCATTAAAAATGCTTAAAAGCAGGGTTAAGCGACATATACCAGTTATTTCAGGAATCAAAGCCAGTTTATATCAGATGCTTTTGCAATTCATTTTTTTGCCATATCAGGGCTATCTTGTAGCAGAGGCTGTTTTGACCACCCTTTATAGAGTATTTATCAGCAAAAAGAATATGCTTGAGTGGGTAACTGCCGCCGATGTTGAAAAAGAGCAAAAGAATACCGTCTTAAGTTTCTGGAATAAAATGAACATTACCACCCCCATATCACTTGGGTTATTTGCATTTGCCGCAATTTTAAAGCCATACTCGGTTGTATTTACGCTGCCGCTTTTAATTTTGTGGTCCTCCTCCCCATTTATAGCGTTTTTTATTAGCCGTATCAGAGAGGATGAGTCTTATCAGCTTTCAGAAGAGGATATGAAGGATCTGAGGATAATCTCAAGAAAGACCTGGAGGTATTTTGAAGAGTTTATAAATCATAAGAACAACTTTCTTCCTCCTGACAACTTCCAGGAAGATCCGCCTAATGGCATAGCATACAGGACATCTCCTACAAATATTGGACTTGGTCTTATGTCCTTTTTGGCTGCCAGGGACTTAGGCTATATCGGAACCAATGAGATGACTGAGAGAACCTCAAAAACCCTGTCTACTATCGATAAATTGGAAATATGGAATAATCACCTTTATAACTGGTATGATACTAGAACTTTAAGGCCCTTAAGACCCCGGTACGTGTCCACTGTAGACAGCGGAAACCTTATTTGCTACCTCATAGCCTTCAGACAGGGGTTATACGATTATCGAAAAAATCCGTTGATTGATAGGAAGTATATACAGGGAATTGATGATACCGCTTTTCTTGCATCAATAGAAAGCGGTTTAGACATTAGCAGGCTTGATCCAGCTGATGTATTACCTTCCAATGATACCGGAAGCCTATTTACCTGGAAAAGGACCCTGGAAGAAATGAGAAGCAGTATTTCCGCACACAACAACAAGAAATCTCCCTGGCTTTACAAGTTACAAAAAATGGTATCCTCCTTAAAGGAAGAGTTGGACATGTTCCACCCATGGATAGATGTATTTCTTAATGCGTCAAAGGTTTTTGCAAATGACACACGCACAAACCAAGGTATTGTTTTACATTCCGACATAAGAGATGATTACAGAAAAAATATATTCTTAAAAGATACCTCTGATGGAATGGATATACATGGGAAGAATTCTCCTATGCCTGACATAGGCTTGGAGGGTATGGGGGCAAACCCGGCCAAAGGCATGGGGCTGAGCAATCGAGACATATTGAGGTTAGCGGAAGATGCTGTATCAAAAATAAAAATAACCATGGGACCTTTGGAGCTGGCAGAGACATATAACAAGGTACTCTATGAAATAGAATGCATAATGGATGATTGCAAGGATAAGACAAGCAACGGCTATCAGTGGCTCCAAAGTCTACATGCATCAATTCACAAAGCCCTTGGCAACTTAACGGCTTTTAACAACAAATATGAAAATATAATTGAAAAGATCAGCAGCATAATTGACAAAACAACCTTTACACCACTTTATGACTCAAAGAAGCAACTTTTTTCCATTGGTTACAATCTGGAAGAAAACAGGCTCACAAACTCATACTATGATTTGCTTGCGTCGGAAGCCCGTCAGACAAGCTATCTGGCTGTGGCAAGAGGAGAAGTACCTCCTAAGCATTGGTCCAAGCTTGGAAGAAGCATTACTGTGGTAGACTTTTATAGAGGCCTGGTTTCATGGACAGGTACAATGTTCGAGTACCTGATGCCTCTTATACTTATGAAAAATTACAAAAATACACTGCTTGATGAAACTTATTCATTTGTTGTGAGAAGCCAGAAGAAGTACGGAAAACATAAACGTGTTCCTTGGGGTGTTTCAGAGTCAGGTTTTTGTGCCCTGGACATAGACCTTAACTATCAGTACAAAGCGGTCGGGGTTCCGTGGCTTGGGCTTAAACGTGGTCTTGTTGAAGACACAGTTGTGTCTCCCTACTCAACATTCCTCGCACTCCTTGTAGACCCCAGAAGTGCTGTTGAAAACATAAAAAGGCTTAGAAGAGAGGGCCTTGATGGTGCATACGGATTCTATGAAGCCGTTGACTACACAGCCGACAGGCTTCCTTTCGGTTCGAGAAAAGCAGTTGTAAAAAGTTATATGGTTCACCATGAGGGCATGAGCCTTCTTTCCCTCAATAACTTTTTAAACAGGAACATAATGCAGGACAGGTTTCATAATGACCCTCTTGTCAGAGCCGGTGAGCTTCTCCTTCAGGAAAAGGTTCCTGTTGATTTTACCTCAGCCATGGAGAACAAGGAAAAGGTTGTACCATACAAAGACATGGTCTACAAGGGAAGAGTGTCACTGCGTAAGTTTACTGTACCTGATTTCACTCTACCAAAAGCACATCTGCTATCAAACGGCAGCTACTGTGTGATGATTACAGATAGAGGAACAGGGTACAGCAAAAACAATCTTACAGCTATTTCCAGGTGGAGGGAAGATATAACATTAGACCCAAGCGGTATGTTCTTTTATATTAGAAACATAGAAGACAATACTCTTTGGTCATCAGCCTACGAGCCCATAAACAAAAAGCCTGACAATTATGAAGTAGCCTTCTCCGCAGATAAGGCACGCTTTAAAAGGATCGACGGCAATATTGAAACTATAACCGAAATAACCGTAACATCAGAGGATAATGCCGAGATAAGGCGATTATCGTTAAAAAACCTTGGTGAAAAACCTGTTGAGCTGGAGATAACCAGTTACTTTGAGGTTGTTATGGCACCCCATAGTGCAGATGTCGCACACCCTGCCTTCAGCAACCTATTTGTTAAAACAGAGCTTGTTCCTGAAATAAATACGCTTCTTGCTGTTAGACGGCCAAGATCGGAATCAGATAAGATTTATTGGCTCTTTAATACCGTGTTTATTGAAGGTGAAACAATGGGAAGCCCTGAATATGAGACCGACAGGCTGGCATTTATTGGTAGAGGCCACAATATATCCGACCCTGTTGCATTAGAGCGAGCCAAGCCTCTATCCAACAGTGCCGGTTCTGTCCTTGACCCAATAATGAGTACACGGGTGCGGATAAGGATTCAACCCAAGCAAATTGCCAAAATCTCACTGATAGTTGGAGTAAGCAAAGGCCGCGACACAGCCTTGGCGATAGCTCAAAAATACTCTACACCTGAAGCTATAGAAAGCGGATTCAAACTTGCACAAACCCGCAGTCAGGTTGAGGCGGGATACCTTAATATCAGCTATAAAGACCTAGAGCTGTATCAGGACATGATATCCCATATCTTGTTCCTAAGCCCTTTACGCAGAAACTTTAGTGACTCAATGAAGGAAAACAGCAGGGGTCAGTCTTCCCTATGGCCATTTGGAATTTCCGGTGATTTACCAATTGTGACAGTAGCCTTAAGCAAATCCCTTGATACCGACATTGTATATGATGCACTTAAAGCTCATGAATATTGGAGACTAAAGGGGTTAAAGGTTGATCTTGTTATTCTTAATGAAGAGGAAGGCGGCTACAACAACCCCCTTCGTTCAATACTCATGGACATTATATCTTCAAGCCATGCCCATGATATAATAAACAAACCGGGCGGAGTTTATCTTTTAAACCATAACAGTATGTCCAACGAAGATATAGTACTTATATATTCGGTGTCCAGACTGGTGTTGAAGGGCAATCAGGGCTCCCTTTCCGGCCAGGTAAAATATGCTTCTCTTTATAAAGATCCTGTATCGGATATTGAAGAGAAAGTTGAAATCATAGGCTCTGAAAGAAATATCACTAAGCCTTCAAGGAGCGATAACGGACTATTATCTTCAGGGTTTAACAATGTTGGCAATGAGTATGTCATAAGGCTTGAAAAAGGCGAATTTACTCCTATGCCTTGGTCAAATATAATTTCAAATCCTGATTTCGGCTTCCTTGTAACAGAGTCCGGTTCAGGATATACATGGAGTGAAAACAGCCGTGAAAACAAGCTTACCCCTTGGTCAAACGACCCTGTCTCGGATACACCGGGTGAGATATTTTATATTTGCCATAAGGAAAGTGGTGAAATGTGGTCTCTCACACCGCTGCCGACAAGGCAGAATGTGGATTATACCATTACTCATGGTTTCGGATATTCTGCATTTGAGCATGAAAGTCATGGTATAAGGCATAGCCTTGTACAGATTGCCGCAAAGGACTCTTCAGTAAAAATAAACTTTATTAAGCTTGTAAACACAACCGGCAAAAAGCTGAGCTTAACACTTACTTATTATATAAGACCTGTCATGGGCGTTACCGACCAATCAACGGCAATGCATATAAGGACATGGCAAAACGAAAAAGGTACACTTTTCTTTGAAAATCCCTATAATGAGGAGTTTCACGGAAGGGTGGCGTTTATGGATGTCACTGAAAGTGATAGGACTGTTACAGGTGACAGAAAGGAGTTCTTCGGAACCGGAAAGCTTCCTAATCCATCCGGGCTACTTCGAAACGGTCTTTCCGGTAGTTTAGGAGCTGGCTTTGACCCATGTGCTGCCATGCAAGTCAGTATAATTCTTGAGCCTAATGGTGAAAAAGAGGTTGTATTCCTCCTGGGCTCGGGTAAAAATGCCGATGACGCATACAATCTGGCAGTAAAATATAATAATTTGGATTCAGCTAAGAGGTGTTTTGAGGATTCAAGGAACTTCTGGAAGGGTAAACTGGAAACAATACAGGTAGAAACGCCGGATAGATCAATGAATATCATGCTAAACGGGTGGCTTCTTTACCAGATAATATCCTGCAGGCTTTGGGCCCGTTCAGGCTTTTATCAATCTGGAGGTGCCTTCGGCTTCAGAGATCAGCTCCAGGACTGCCTTGCATTAATCAATACATGGCCCGAAATTGCCCGTAAGCAGATTTTGCTACATGCCAGCCATCAATTTGTTGAAGGGGATGTTCAGCATTGGTGGCATGAGCCTTCAGGAAAAGGTACAAGGACAAAGTTTTCTGATGACCTCCTTTGGCTGCCATATGTTACTGCTGAATATATAAGGGTAACCAATGATTTTAATATCCTGGACGAGATGGTTCCTTACATTGAGGATGAGCCTTTAAGGGAGTTTGAGGATGAGCGTTACTCAAGTCCTCGTTCATCGTCACTTTCCGGTCCTCTATATGAGCACTGCAAAAAGACCATTGAAAGATCCCTTCAAGTCGGAGAACATGGCATTCCCCTTATGGGCTCCGGTGACTGGAATGACGGTATGAATACGGTAGGTAACGGCGGAAAGGGTGAAAGCGTTTGGCTGGGTTGGTTTTTGTACTCCGTCCTCAACACTTTTGCTCCAATTTGCCAAAAGAAAGGTGAACATCAGGAATCACGAAGATACTTGGAGGCAGCAAAGGCAATTGTAGAATCAATCGAGAGTAATGCTTGGGATGGAAACTGGTACAGGAGAGCTTATTTCGATAACGGTCAGCCTCTCGGATCAATTGAAAATTCCGAGTGTAAAATTGACTCTATATCCCAATCATGGGCCATTTTTTCCGAAGGCGGAAACAAGGATAGGGCACGAGAAGCAATGCACTCCCTTGAAAACTATCTAATACAAAGGGATGAAGGGCTCATAAAGCTTCTGACTCCGCCTTTTGATGAAGGCGATTTAGAACCAGGATATATAAAGAGCTATATTCCTGGAGTACGCGAAAATGGGGGGCAGTATACCCATGCTGCTGCCTGGGTTATAATTGCATTTGCCAAGCTTGGAGATGGTGATAAAGCTTTAGAGCTCTTTGACCTGATAAACCCCATTAATCATACGAGGACTCACATGGAGGTATCGAAGTATAAGGTAGAACCATATGTTATGCCTGCAGATGTGTATGCAATCCCTCCTCATGTAGGAAGGGGAGGCTGGACATGGTATACAGGCTCTGCCAGCTGGTACTATAAGTCGGGTATCGAATATATACTGGGATTTAGAAAGGAAGGCAATTCCATAATTATTGACCCTTGCATACCCAAGAAGTGGAAAGGATACACCATTAATTACAACTACGGCAGCTCGATCTATAAAATAGAGGTCAGAAACCCTCAAGGAGTTAACAGAGGTGTGCGGAAGATTGTTCTTGATGATAAAAAGATCAATAATTCCATACCTCTTGTAGATGATGGGAAAAAGCATAAAGTAGAAATAGTTATGGGATAAAAACTAGATAATGAAGTGATTTTACTGTTAAGATTAAGTTTAAATAGCTTATTAATTAGCAGTAAAATCACTTCTAAAATTGCATTTATCTTTTCCCGAACAAGGAATCTAAGAGACCCTTCTTTGGCCCTATCTTCCTTAATAATTCCTCTCGTAAGTGGATTATACTCTCATCATTTGGGCTTATCTCCAAAAGTCTGTCGGTTACTATAAGTGCATCATTGTAAAGACCTTTATCCTTTAGGATCAAGAGCTTTAGGTTCAAGAGGTTCTCATAATTTCCATCTATCTTAAGACCGTTGTTACATGATTGTTCCGCTTCATTTATCTGTCCCAATTTATACAAAGCCCATGCCTTATTCTGGTATGCCAGAAGATAACCGCTATTTATCTCCAATGCCAGGTTGCACTGAACGACACATTGCTTGTAATCCCCAATACAGTAGAGGGTGTGGCTCTTGTCAATATAAGCATCTATCATTGATGGGTCCAATTCAATAGCCTTATTGAGATATACCAAAGACTCCTGATAAACCTTTGCGTTATTGAGAGCCGATCCTGTTACGTAATAATACGGAGCATATGAGGGATTAATATTTATGGCTTTCTTGTATTCCTGAACTGCCGAAACATAATCGTTACGATTGGAGTAGACATCCCCCTTCAATTTATGAAAGCGATCTGTAATTCTATGCTTAAGTGCAATAGCCTTGTCTATTTCACTCAGTGCCTGATCCTGTTCATTCATATTGAGCAGGCTTAATGCCCTATAATAGTAAGCCACTTCATACTTTTTATCCATCTCAATAACTTTATTCAAACAGTCTAATGCATCCTGATAGTTGTCTTTATTAAAGAAGCAAACCCCTTTGTAGTAATATGCATCAGTGCAATCTTCATCCAATGCAATTGCTTGATCACAAAGCCCTATGGCATCGTCATATTTTTCATATGTCCTCATAATATTTGCCTTCTCAATATATAGCCTTGTGTCTGATAATCCATATTCAGCCGCTCTTGAGAAAATATTTAGTGCCTCCTCATACTGCCCAACCCTAATAAGAAGCTTCATCTTGATAACATAAATATCAACCAGATAAAGGTAAATATTAAGGGCTTCTTCACAGGCCTCTATACATTCTTCATATAGCTCTAGCCCCAATAGGGCTTCTGCCTTATTTTTATAAGCATGTGCCATTTTAGAGTCCAATCTTATTGAATTTTCGGCACTTTCGAGAGCCTCTTTAAACCGCTCCAGCTTGTTTAATGCAAAAGCTCTATTATTGTAAGTAAGGGCATCATCGCCCTTCATTTCAATTGCCTTGTCATAAAACAGTATAGATTCTTCATACCTTCCGAACTCATCTATTATACACGCCTTATAAACTGTAAGATCATAATCACCGGGATAAATCTCCAATGCCCTGTTTACAGTAGTATATGCCAGTTCCTTTTTCTCCATAGCCAGGAGAACCTTGCAGTAAAGCAGATAGCTTTCATTATTCATGTTGCCGTTCTGCTCAAGCTGGCTTAGCATGCCATAGCTCTCCTCTATCTTGTTTGAAGCCAAATATGCTTCCGCAAGCTTTAACTTTATTCCCATATCATCAGGATTTTCTTTTGATACAGCTTCCAATTGCTCTACCTGGAACTGGTATGCACAACCAATTAGAACCCTCACATCCCTATTGTATTGAAGCATGTCCCTAAGCTTTTCAAGACGCTCTACTGCCTCTTCATATTTGCCGAGGCTGATGCAGCACTTGCCTATGGAGAATAGCACATCAATAAAATCAGGCTTTATTTCGATTGCCTTTTTATAATCCTCATATGCCGTATTGAAGTCTCCAAGTCTGAAGTGGAGATTGCCCCTATAATAATGTGCATACAGATCACCCGGCTCCTTATTTATAAGGTCATCCAGCATGGCCTTTGCCTCTTCAAGTCTTCCGTTGGTAGCCATATATCTGGATTTTAATATTACTAAATCCGGGTGCTCAGGGCATATTTCATTTGCTGCTTCAATAGACTTCATAGTTGAATACAAATCATAATCCTCAATTGAATGACAACCTTTGTTGTATTCGTTTATAAAGGTTTCCTGCTTACCGCCAGGACATCCCAACAGCTTGTGATACCTAAAATAGTCCTTGTTGGTTACCTTATATATCACAAAATCAATAAAGTTCTTCGGAAATTGCAAATATAGTTTTTCTTTCTTGGCAACCCATGAGAAATAGCTGTTAAATGTTGTCCAAACCCCATGAGGCAGGCTGTAGTTATCCATTAGAAAAGCAAGAATTCTTTCGCCAATTTCCTTGCCGGTATCGATATTGTAGCAAATATCGCTCTCTAAAAGCCCTTTCCAGGTAGAAGTGTCAATCCTTTTCTCAAAATTGTTGTAGTTTTCTTTAAACCTTTTCATAAACTCATCTACCGGAGTCAATGCCTTGTCTGACGCTGTCGCATCCTCACTTGCTTTCTGCAGTGCTTCCTCATAAGCCGCTCTAAGTACCTTAAAGCCTTCAGGGTCGGTTTCAGGTGAACAAACCTTAAGCTTTGTAGAATAAGCCCTTTTTATAACCTTAACATCATTTGTAGGGTTGATTTCTAATACCTTGAAGCAATCCATAATTAAAAGCCTCCTTTAGTATCTATGGAATCAAATATATCAGCAAGCTTTTTCCTGCACTCTTCCACCTTCTTGATATCCTGCTTATCCAAAATTTCTTCAAACTCCATTAACAGGTGTGCAATTTCCTGTCTTTCCCTTCCTATCTTTTCCTCATAAAGCCTTTCCCCACGGGCGATTACAAGCTTATTCTCATGATTTTCCCTTGGATGAATTTTGAGATGTGATATACTCTTTATGCTTTCAGCTATCTCTTCAGAAGACATATGCCCAGGTTCTTTCTCTATAATCATGTTCTTTTTGAGCCCGGTTGACACTACCATAACCTCAACCTCCAATATACCGTTAATATCATAGGTGAACCTTACGTCTATTGCCTCTTCTCCTGCAGATTTAGGCGGAACCGGAACATTAAGCTCTCCGAGGAATATGTTGTCCTTTGAAAGCCTCGACTCTCCCTGAAGAATATCCACGTTTATTATTTTTTGGTTGTCATATATGGTATAAAGCCTTTCCACCTTACTCACAGGAATGGTGGTATTACGCTCAATTATTGGCAAAAAATGCCCCGGCTCATGAAAGCCCTGGGACTTTCTTACTGTCACACTTGTCCCCAATGTATATGGACACACATCAGTCAGGATTACCTCCTTTATTGAGGCATCCTTTCCCTTAAGAGCTGCCTGAACTCCTGCTCCTAATGCCACAACCTCATCAGGATTGATATTTGCATAAGCAAGCTTACCAAACAACCTGCTTACAAATGATCTTATAAGTGGAAGCTTGGTTGCACCACCCACTAGAAGTATGCAGTCAATATCGCTTATCTTTAATGATGCATCGCTTAAAGCCCGTTCAACAGGCTCGCGAAGCCTCTGAAAAAGATGCTTTGTAGCAGCTTCATACTCATCAAGGGATACTTCCAGCTTAAGGTTTTCTTCATTAACAATGCTGGAAACAGTAGCCACCTTTTTTTCGCTGAATTCTCTTTTAGCTACCTCTGCCTGCTTTTTAAGCATAGCATAATTCTTATCGCCTATTTGGGCTGCAGTTAGTGAATGATGCTTTAAGAACATATTGACCAGTATTTCTGTAAAGTCCTCACCACCCAAATAGTTGTCTCCAGCGACCGCACGGACCTCCATAATATTATCGAATAATTCCAGTATAGAAACATCAAAGGTCCCGCCACCCAAGTCAAATACAAGGAACTTATTCTCAATATCCCTGAGATGAAGCCCATACGCTATTGCAGCGGCAGTAGGCTCTGTAATAAGTCTGTCAACCCTTAGACCTGCCAACTCCCCAGCCCTCTTGGTAGCCTTTCTCTGTGCATCGCTAAAGTATGCAGGCACGCTTATAACAGCCTCTGTAACCTTGGTTTTAAGGAAATGCTCCGCATCTTCCTTTAACGCCTTTAGCAAAATGGCAGAAAGCTCTTCAGGTATAAACTCCTTTGTGCCAAAAGTATATTTTTTCTTTGTGCCCATGTTTCTCTTAAACACCGATGCACTGAGTTCAGGGTGTGAAACCTGCCTTTCCTTTGCAATCTGACCAACTAGTACATCCCCGTTATCATCTATACTAACTACAGAAGGGGTAAGATTCTGACCTAATGAGTTTGGGATTATAACCGCACCATCCTCTGTCCAATATGAAACCAAGCTATTGGTTGTTCCCAAATCAATTCCGATTATTGCCATAAATCCCTCCGTAAAATATCATTATTTCGAACGATACTATTATACCTATATTATCAGTATTAATAAATTAAAGTGCGTAAATGGAAAAATCATTCGACTTGCTTTAAACATAAATAAATTTTACCAAAGATATGATTTTTCTTCAATCTTTACTTTGGCATTATAATTTAAACAGTCTTTTCGCATTATTTGTAGTAACCTCTGCAATCTCATCAAATGTTTTACCTTTAATATCTGCTATTTTTTCTGCCACCAATCTCACAAGGCTTGAGTCATTCCTGCTGCCCCTGAAAGGCTCCGGTGTCAGGTATGGACAGTCCGTTTCTATTAATAGTCTATCCTCCGGTACATACTTCACAACCTCAACAAGATTTCCTGCATTCCTGTATGTTACAGGGCCTCCCACCGAAATATAGAAGTTATTATCCATCGCTTCCCTTGCCATGTTTACATCACCTGAAAAGCTGTGTATGATTCCTCCAACATCCCGGGCATTTTCATCCTTTATGACCTTTAACGCATCCTCATTTGCATTCCTTATATGAACGATTATGGGAAGATTTATTTCTTTCGCCAGCTCAATCTGCTTTACAAACCACTTTTTCTGAATTTCTCTAGGTGACAAATCCCTGTAATAATCAAGACCTATTTCACCTATAGCCACAACCTTTTTATTTTGAGCAAGACTCCTGACTTTATCCAATATTTCATCATTCATCTCCTTTGAATAGTGAGGATGAATTCCCACCGCAGCATATATATAGCTATATCTTTTAGCTAATGAAACCGATTGCTCCAGAGACGGAATATTATATGAAACATTCATTATATATGAAACTCCGCTTTCATGGGCTTTTTTAATAGCCTCATCCCTGTCGTCCTTAAACCTTTTATCATTAAAATGTGCATGTGTATCAAACAGCATAAAAACTCCTCCTTAATAGCGTCTACTTATCAATATCTGTTTATTTTCTATTTCACAATCCATTGGACCTCATGTGCTTCTGTTACATCAGGCACCTCAAGCTTTGCAATCATTCTGCCAACCAATGAGATAAGCTCCTTATGTAAATTCATTTTTCCTTCAAAGAGCACTAAAACAGATGTTATAAAATCATAATCCTTTAGAATCAATCTCCGGCTCTCTGTACTTAAAAACCTTTGAGTTCTCTTATCATAGATATCAAACTCCATAAAATAGTGAGGAAGCAAGTCATAAAAAACAGTATGCTTTGCATAAAGCCATTCTCCATATAGTATATATCTGTCTCCCAAGATATCCCATAACTTTGCTGAGTGTGCATTTGCCCATGTTTTAAACAGACTAAAATGTTTTTCCCTTCCGCCTCCGGTCAGGTAATGTCCCCTGCTTTGCAGCAGCAGCTCTCCTTCCGAAGTAAAGCTTATGCCGCTGTTCGCCCCATCTACCTTTTCCTCAACAACTATAAACCTTTTTGCAACCTTTGCAAAAGGTACACTATCTAAATCCTCATCACCGGGCTGGCATCTTGAGCCTTCAATATGAGGCGTTCTAGGATATTTTAATATTTTATCCATCATAAATTATCACTCCTGACTAACATGTAACCTTCCAATATGAACAAAACCCCTTGCGATTTTGCAACCTCAAGGCATAAATAAAGAGCCGCTAAAACCTGTAATTGGAATTAACCGCTCTCTTTATAAATAATATTTTAAATATAATGCACCCCATTATTTGATTCTATTGGGGACATTACTATCCTTAACCTTATAAAAGCGAGGATTAAACCAATGTATCGAATTTTTATTATTAGTTTTTTCACATAATTTGAAGTTGTACATCAATAATCCTCCTTTCCCATTTATAACAACATTTTTATAGGCATAACGTTTATATTATATTACAGGTTAAACCGTCCCGTCAAGGAATATTTTTCATAAATATTCTTTGGTTTCAATTTATATATGTATTGAATCCAAAGTAACAACATAGTATACTAATAATGTAACACATGTTTTACGATTAGCATCAAAAGGAGCAAAAGCCATGCTTGAAGCTTATTATCCCATGTTAATTTATATTTTATTATCACATATTGCTATTCCCTTGATTCTAATTAGTCTTATTGCTTTCAGAAAAAACAAAAGTGTGTTTGATCTTTGTACAAAATCCGTACTTACATTGCTTTTTATTGTTTATGTTCTTATAAACGGCTACTGGGATTTATTCCTGCACATACAATCAAAAGAAGTACAATGGGTTTATACAATGCGATTTGCCATACCCATCCTATTTCTTTTTATCCTCACCATCAAAATTTACAAGGCAAGAAGAATTCCCTTTTACGTTCCAAAATCTGCTCTAGGTCAGGCATTCAGGGGATTATCCGTCCTAGCAGCATTGCTGCTTCTCTTTATAAATATTTCGTATTGTAAAATCATGTTTCCTCTTATCATTAATAAGCCCGATAGCTTTGCCTTTGTAAACGTAAATGTAATTACCATGGAAAATAAAAATGTATTAAATAATCAAACAGTTGTTGTAAAGGAAGGCAAAATCTACGATATGGGACCGGCAGAAAAAATAAATATGTCCCAAGATATTAAAACTATTGATGGACAAAACAAGTTTCTCATACCTGGTCTGATGGATTTACATACACATCTTTTACGAAAAGAAGATATTACCTTGTTTATTTCCCGAGGAGTGACAACAGTGCGGAATATGAACGGCAGGGAGTGGCATCTTAGAATGAGGCAGTATATTGAAGATGACAGATTCCCCGGCCCCAGGATTTATACCTCAGGACCCATTGTTGATGGTGCTAACGGGCAAACATACTTAAAATTAACCACCCCTGAAGACGTGGACAATCTTGTGAAGCAGCAGAAAGATGCAGGCTTCGACTATATCAAGGTTTATGACGGATTGTCTAGAGAGGTATTTAATGCCCTTGGAGATGCTTCAAAGAAATACGGTATTAAATTGGTCGGCCATGTGCCTGGTTCGGCAGACATTTACTCACTTGCCTTAAATAAGCTTTACTCAATAGAGCATTGTGTTTGGAATAGCCTTACAGATCCGTATATCCTCAAGGAAGCAGGCATATGGTACTGCCCGACAATAGTAGCATTTGCACAGCGTAACTCCAAAGAAGAAGTTGAAAAGCTTCTTAAACAGGATTACATGAAATATATCCCACCTTCATCAATGCAAGATTGGGAAAACGATTTTAAACTATACGGCTATGATCTGGGCGATACCGCAAGAAGCCAGAATGGAAGAAATCAGTTATATTCGTTACACAAGGCAGGGGTACGTGTAATTACAGGTACTGACTCAAGCATCACCCTTTTAGCTCCCGGTTACTCGCTGCATCAGGAATTAAAAGAGCTGGTATTAGCTGGCCTAACTCCTTATGGAGCCTTAAAGGCATCTACCAGGGATTCAGCTGAATTTCTAGGAGATCTGGAAAACTCAGGCACCATAAAAAAGGGAAAACGTGCAGACCTTGTGCTTTTAAACAGCAATCCCCTCAGTACAATCAGCAACACCAGCGACCAATTTTGTGTTTGTGTTAATGGGAAATGGTACACTTCCGAAGAATTTGAAGAAATACTTGATGGAATGTCACGATTTTATTTTGCTGAGGAATTTGTCAGGGACTTATATAATAAAATCATGAGTAAATAACTAATCCATCCCTAAAAACCTTTCTATAAAACCGCTGTAATCATCCTTCATCGGCAGGTCAAAGTCCACCTTGATCCTTCGCCTTTGAGCAGTGGTAATGTTCCCTGTTTTAGGGTTTATACAAGGTTTTTCATACTCCTCCCAGTAGAGCCCTACTCCACGCTTTTGCCAATTAGGAACCTCATTAAAATTAATACCGTTTTGAAATAAAAGCTCATTTTTATCACTGACGGGCATGCCGCTTAAGAAATCCGTTGCTTCCTTTTGTGAGTTGCCATTTTTTCTTAGCATCCAGTAACAGTGTGAGTTCAAAGCATTCCTGTGGGCATCCTCGTTTCTCCATCTGAAATAATCCACCACTGCTTTAGGATTTGGGAGCTCAGATATTCTGCAGTCAAAGCACGCTGCATCCCCAAGCAAAATGGAAAACTTTGCACTTGCCTCTCCCGCAAGGACAGAGTTATACTTACGGACCTTCCGTCCATAAGCCCCTTCATCAATATGAAAAAGCAAAGAGATCTCATCACTTTGCGTATACCCGTAAACCACCCTGAACCCACAATTCATAAGATGTTTAACCGTATCAACCATATAATCCCTGAACCTTACATCATACGGACTTTCAAATTTATGGACCTCCTTGGTAAGCCTGGTAAAGCTTCTTCCATCTATACGTGCAACCATATAAACTTCAGGCAGGACGCTATAATCATGGGCAGTTTCATAAACCCTCATTTTCAAGTCAAGTTCATCAAATTTCATCTTTCCACTCCTCACAAATAAAGTTGTTTTCCTCACTTATCCGAACATAATAAAGCTCATCAAATCCCTCTTCCATACTGGGAAGCTGCAGTTTGGCACTTGTGCTTCTGATACCTATTAAAGAAACACGCTCTTTTCCGGTTCTTTTATCATTTCTTAATATGGCTTCATTCACACTTGAATGGAAATAGTAGCCAACAACCTTAAATTTAGCTGCTTTAGCCATGTCTATGTACTTTTTTCTATCTTCCTGTGTGGGGTTTGTGTTATCAACCACAAAGGGCTGCTTTGCCTTTATGCAAGCTTCAAGTATTATCTTTTCCTTGTTTCTTGTCTTTAACATATCCAGATTTATTCTCATATGCGTTTTATAAAACTTTTCTTTATAAAAAGTGCTTTTACCGGTTGCCTGCAATCCTATAAATATGACAGCTTCCATGTATGTCACCTCAATATTTTTATTAATCCAGAAGTTCGCCGATGGACCTTACAATTCTATCGGGGATTACCTTGGAATCCTCCGGTAAACCAGTGTTTCTATAATCATTCCAAATCCCATATATTCCCAGCTTTTGCGGCCCTTCCACATCCCACTCCAGATTATCCCCTACCATCCAGGTCTCCTCAGCTTTAACGCCAAGCCTCTCCAAAGCCATTAGATATACTTCGGGCTCAGGCTTTCCAAAGCCGGTCTCACCTTCAACCAATATTGTATCAAAGTATTTTTCAAGTTGAAACTTTTCAATCTTACCCCTCTGCTCAACAACTCCGCCGTTAGTCACCAAAGCAAGCTTAACTCCGCTCTTCCCAAGTTCTACCAAGGTGTCTTCAGCCTTGTCAAACATTTTCATGCTTTCCATGTGCCGTTTAACAAATAACTTTGCCATTTCATCGGCATAGCCATGATCCTTGCCCCCAAGGCTCTCGATGGTCATTTTTATAAGATCCCGTCTTGCTAAAAGCATATCCTGTCTTCCTGCCTTATGACGCTTCTTGTCGCTCCAAAACCATTTCCGCAATCTCAATAGCTCATTTGTAAAAACATGGTATTCAAACAAATTATATTTACTCACAAAGTGCCTGGAAATTTCATCCCAAATTTCATCAGATATTCCTCCTGATAAAATAATAGTATCATCCATATCAAAAAGAATGGCCTTCGGCAGCATTTTCCTACCCCATTTCTATTGGAATCCTCTCCAAAATTCTATTACCGTATAGCTCAGTCAAATTCAACTCTTCTATATTTATATATCCAATATAACAATCGCAAATTTTATTTTTGCACTTATCATTGCACACTATTGCTTCAAGCTCTGTGTTATATATATTCCCTAGAACCCCTCTTTCAAAATTGCACCTTCTGATATTTCCGCTTCCCTCTACGAAAAATACCGACTTTCCTGTTCTGCATTCCTTACCCAGGCTTTCATAATCTTTTAGGTTTTGCATAAAGTACTTGTCAATATGTTCAAAAAACCTAATATCATCCTGAGAATAGTAGTCTATCCCCTCATCCTTATATGCATTTACCCACATATACACATTTTTAAATAACAGGGTTTCCAGCTTTTTCTTTAAAGCAAGAATCTCATTCTTATACTCTTTCTTTCCCACACAACCGACGCTAAACTGCAGTCCTTTTTCTCTTAATGCCTGAAGCTTACCCGCAAATATATTCATATTGACCTGAGATGGATGGTATGTGATCCAAAGTGCCAGTTTTTCTCTGTTTACATTGTCCAACCAATCCAGATCACAGGACAGGTTGGTTTGAACCACCACCTTATTGACAAACTTCATTTGGCTTAGCTCAATCAGAGCCTCTTGATACCAGGTGTGGATAAGTGCCTCTCCCCATGGAATGAAAAATAATGAAATTTTACGATCTTTCCAATCCTTGTTTTTAATCCATGAAACAAATCGTTCAAGCTGTAACTTATCATTATACAAATTTGCACTATTTTGCTTTTCCTTTGAAAACGGGCAATATTCACAGCTGTAATTGCAGGAAGAAAGGTCGCCTCTGTAATAAAAAGTATACTTCATGATAACATATACCTTTCCATTCTGTCTCTCACCTTTTGAGACATCAGCCATGGGCCGATGGAATCCGATAATGCAAGACCTTCCTCTGTAAGCTTAAGCACAGATTTATCATCCGAATTATACTGTTTGGCATACCCAAGTTCCACAAGACAGGATAGTTCAGTAAAATCATCCATTACGCGGCTGCTAAACAATTCCTTATACTTATAATAATCAATCCCATCTTTATATAAAAGAGATTTTAAGACAAACCTCCTCTTTTGTTCCTCTTCATTTAAAATAAACCCAAAATCAGCATACTTATAGCTTTTAGTGCCTATGTAACTTTCGATTATGCCTTTGACAACACCATGGCTTACTCCATACTCATAGGAGTAATGCACATTTTTGGTATAGGATCTGGCACCGCAACCAAGACCAATCATTCCATCCTCCTGGCATGAGTATTCAGGTAAATTCACATTTGCCTTATTGATCTCCTTATCAAATTCCTTTTCTAGTGAAAAGCACCTCATGGATAGCTGGCTGTATCCACTGTCCTTCAATATGGAGCACGCAGTTTTATATAATTCCATCCTTATATCATTATCTTTTTTAATAGTCTTGCTTTTTATACCAAGTCCTGTCAACGGCCTTACATACAAAGGATAGATATATATTTCCTGAGGCTTATATTTTAGAGTCTCTCTTAGGGAATATTCCCATGACTTCATAGTCTGACCCGGTATTCCGTATATAAGATCAACGTTTAAGACCGGAAATTCCAACTTCTTTATACTTTCAAGAGCTGTATAAATACTGTTGTAATTTTCAGCCCTGTTTATATATACGGCTTCAGATTGTATAAAACTCTGTATTCCAATACTGATTCTGTCCGCATTTCTATCCCTTATTAACTTCAGCTTTGAGTAGGAAGCCTCCTTCGGAGAAGTTTCGACCGATATCGGAATGCTCTCGGTATCCACCACAAGGATGCTTCGGGCAATATCGAAAAGCCTTTCCAAGTTACTTTCACTAAGGATTGTAGGGGTCCCTCCTCCAATAGCAAACCCTGCGAAGGACAGGGGACCTATAGCTTCCTTTATGTCTTTAGCTTGCCTTTCTAAAGCATTTACATAAATCTCATGGAAATTATCATCTTTTTCGCAAATAGACAGAAGATTGCAGTAGCCGCACTTGGATCTGCAAAAAGGAATATGTGTATACAGAAACAAGGATTTTTTACTTTCATCCTTCCAAAGGCTTTCTATCGGCAAAGGATCAAATTTGCCATAAGCAGTTTTATGAGGGTATGAATACAAATAGGATTTATACGGGTCACCCTTCAATAATATTTCCAATTCTTTAATGCTTTGCTGCAAATCTACTACCTCTCCCCCATCTTATATTTGACATATAATTTATAAAAAAAATTTATAAAAAACAAAATCGCTATAATTCCCTAGACAAATACAAACTCCATATAAGGAACTGTCCAGACAACCTCATGGGCAAGCCTGTGGCCATAATACCCGTCCTCTCCATAAGCCGTTCCATGATCTGAACAGATTATTCCAAAACCCCGGCCCCTTTGTGCAAATGTGCTAAAAAGGTGCTTAAGCTCACAATCAACATACCTTAATGCCGCCGCATGGCTCTCAATGCTGTCACTCTTCGCACCTTCCAAATAAAAATAGTTTGGTTGGTGCAGAGCGGACACATTCAGAAATAGGAAAACCTTTTTAGATACATCAATATTTTTTAATGCATTAAGGCAGCATTCAACCTGATTTCTGGTAGAATTCCTGTCGGTAACACCTAAACCGGTATCCCAGTAGCTCTCATTAAAAAGTGATGGAATAACATTGCCCAAAGGGGATGCCTTATTAAAAAAACCCACTCCTCCAACACAAACAGTATGATATCCCCGACTTTCAAGTCCCGAAACTATGTTAGGGGCATCAAAAACGCATGTATTACCACCTGTGGTTTCACTTCCGGGAAACCTTACAGAAAAAAGCCTTTCATGCCTGCCAAGAGACACTGGTGTGGGAAGAAACCCTGCAAAAAAAGCCTGATGTGCTGCATATGTAAAGCTTCCTGGAGAATGCCTTTTCTCCCATTTGCCTAAACGGCTTATATTGGGCGTGTTATTATTCGCTTCCTCATATACAGCCACGTCATATCTTAATGTATCAATAGTAATAAATAATATATTATGGCTTCCAACTATCTCATTCATGTTTATCATTTTTATATCACCATCTTTATGTTTTGCAATTAAACTTGGCTATCTCATAAGTATAGGTATCCATTCCATTATAGACTATCCCGGGCAGCAAGTCACCAAAAGCATTCACATCAATAATATAAGGCTTATGGCTGCCTGAAGCTATCAGCACATCAATACCCATATAGTGGGAGTTGGGAAACACTGCCGAAGCCTTTTCCGCTTGAGCCAAAGCCTCCTCAATCTCTCTTTTGGTAAGGCCGAGCAAATTAATATCCCCTCTTTTATTCCCTAGATGAAGATTGGTCATAGGGCTTTTACTTAGTCGCGGCACTATATGGGCAGCCTTTTTTCCCACAACAAGCACCCTTAGATCAAAAGCATATCCATCAATGCCAGCCTTTGGAATCCATGCCTCCACCTGTGCTCCCTGACTGCAGATCCAGTCCAAAACTGCTTTAATTTTACTTTTCTCAGTGTATCTTTTAATTTTTAATGAATTATAGAAAGCAAGTTGGCCTTCTATCTGACCTATTTCAATGGTAGAACTTAATAGCTCCCTGCCGCTTTTGGACTCAAACTGGTAAGCACAGACGCCTGAAGCAGACGAACTCATGAATAGCTTGACAAAAACTCTTTTTACAGAATGACACTCCATTTCGTTTCTTAAATCCTCATATCCAGTTACTTTACCAAGTCTTCTTGGCACTGGCACCAGCTTTGAATCCAGCAACTGCTGGCAGACAGGCTTGTTAAACATGGTAAGTATCTCCGGGGGATAATTCATCCATCTTAACCCCTGTACTTTGCTGCTAACTTTCCATATTGCTTCCTGAAGCCTGGTAAATCCAAGATACCAACAAGAAGGGTAAAGTATTCTCCCCTTCTCGTATTCCAGCTTTCTTAAATCTCCCGCCCTTATATCTCCTTCTCCTACATCTTCTCTTATATCTCCTGACTCACAGCCTAACGCAATTATTCCCCTCTCAACATTGAAGTTTTCACCTGGGGACTCAATCCTGACAATACTGTTAGTATCTATTAAACCACCAATTTCCAGCTTCCTTTTGAATATTTCCTCATATGACAAAACCTTGGCAGGCTTCATGCCCTGTCCTACTAACGCTCTTTGGAAAAATTCAACCCTTCTGTTTTCAGGGTTACCTATGATTATATAATCCCTTTTCATTATTCAGTAACAGCAGGGTAACGGTATATCTCATCATCGTATTCCTCTTCTTCCTGCTGATCAGTAACATCAACTTTTATTCCTAGGGATTTAATTTTTTTCATCATGTCGTCGGACATATAGTGATAATTCAAATCCAGAAACTTGAGATTCTTTATCCTATTGCTTTTCAAAAGACTTTCTGCCCCTTCATCCGTAAGGGTTCCCATAGAAAGATCCAGTGTATCAAGCCCATCTAAAATATCGCTGTTGGCAATTTCATGTGCTATTTCATCCTGTATTTCACTATCCTTCAATCCAAGATACTTAAGCTTTGGAAACAACCCTTTTTTCATAAACGGTTTTATATCCTCTATTGTTCCGTTAAATCCGTACTCCTCAACTCCAAGATATAATTCCAGATGCTCCAGATTGGGAAGCTTTGATTCTAATATATCATCAATTACATCAGTACTCAAACCACCACACTCTATAATTAGTGTCTTTAACTTATCATGTTGCAGATCCGAAAGCCTTAATCCAGAGCTTCCTCTGATTTTTAACTCTTCTAGATTTGGAAATGCTCTTAAGAGGGGTGATAAATCACTTTGAATTATCCATGATATTTCACAATCCTCCGACTCCATATCACCAATAAAAAGCCCTTTGATGCTCGGCAGTTTGTCTTTGTTTTCTACGAGATTATCCACAATAAACTTTGAGCTATTTTCCCATGTTTCCTCCCAAGGTCCTATTACAAGGTATTCAACATCCTTTGAGGAAGGATCGCTATAAAACTCCTCCAATAGACCCAAAAAGTTTTTTCCTTCTTCACACTCATCATAACTAAGAGCCAGTCTTCTTGTAATCATAGATTTTCTCCTTTTAAAAAGTTAATTTTTATATAATGCTTTCGCCGGTTGTTTATATCAAAATTCTCTTCCATATATAATTTAGCACTATACTTGCCCCTTCTTCAATTGTTACTTTGTCTGTGTCCAAAGTAATCTCCGGATTTACCGGCTCTTCATACGGAGCAGATATGCCTGTAAAATCGGTTATCTCCCCTGCCAAAGCTTTTCTATAGAGCCCCTTGGGGTCACGTTTTATCAGCGTTTGAAGATCTGCTGTAACATAGACCTCCACAAACTCCCGATTCCCAATCCTTTCCCTGGCTCTTCTCCTCATTTCCATATAGGGTGATATGGCTGAAACCAAAGTAACAATCGATGCATCCTTAAACAGAGCAGCTATTTCATAAATATAATCCATTCCTTTCGCTTCACTCAAGGCACAAAACGTAATGAAAACGGTGCTGCTGAGTGATTTTTATTTTATAATCAGTCCATAGGGGTTTCGGTAAACTACAAATCACGGGAAGGTGAGTGGGCTGC